>JBJEPK010000025.1:0-55205 GCA_051881195.1 Eubacterium sp.
CTCAACACTTCTTTTATTTTACATTTCTCAGTGTCACATCATTGACAAATGAACAAAATTTTTCTATCATTTGGGCGACACCGTCGTCAGCGTTGGAGGGAGCTATATAATTTGCGGATTTTTTACATTCGTCGGTGCCGTTTTCCATAGCAAAAGAATATTTTGCGTATCGCAGCATAGGACAATCGTTGCCTGCATCACCAAATGCCATTGCCCGGTCGGAGGTGTAGCCCAGGGCATCACACAGTCCTGCCAGTGCAGAGCCTTTTGTGACTCCTTTTCGGGTCATTTCTATTGCTCCCGGCAGTGCGGATGCCACATCCACGCCCTCAAAGGCAGAAAACTCCTGCCACAGACGGTCAAAGAGAGTGGAATCCAGGTGGGAGTCGGGGCAGTACAAATTGATTTTTTCTATATCCTTTCCGCTGATTTCAGCTATGACATCGGTGTGCAACTCCATGTTGTCCATTAGGTGGTCTATAAAGCCCTGTGGAACCTCCGGATTAGAGAAGAATTGTGCCTTTTCGGGATTTGCATAGGATTTGCCGTCCACATAGATTTCGTAGAACACCGGCAAGGTTTCGATATAATCCAATATTTTTTTGCTAAAATCCCAATCCAGCAGAGATGTGTAGATATATTCGTTCTTCTTTCGGTCAAACACGGCGGCGCCATTGGATTGTACAACATAGTCCACCATGGGTATTTGTTCAAAAACGTCGCTGATATACGCCATGGTCCTGCCTGTAGCGATAGCGATTTTGACTCCCTTATCGTGGGCGTGCTGTAGTGCGTTGCGAGTGCGCCGGGTAACAGTGAGATGGTCCGGCGCCATCAATGTTCCGTCCATATCCAGTGCGATGATTTTTATTGACATATTCTGTTCTCCTACTGAATTTTTGATATATTTTACACCATTCTTTATCATTTCTCAAGGGGATGATTGGTCAAAATATTAAAATTTGGTATCAAATGTTAATATTATGTTGAAATTTGTTGAATAATCTTATATTATTGTTTCGTTAATTAGATTATCATTGTTTTTACGGTGACTGCGTTATGGATTTGTTGAAAGAAAAAATCAAGAACGAGGGCGAGGTTTACGCCGGCAACATACTCAAGGTGGATTGCTTCCTCAATCACCAGATTGACTGTTGCTTTTTGGGCGAGGTTGGCAAGGAATTCCATCGTTTGTTCAAGAATGACGGCGTAAATAAAGTGCTTACCATTGAGGCGTCGGGTATTGCCATCGGCGCTATGGTGGCACAGGAGTTTGGTTGTCCCCTTGTTTTTGCAAAAAAAACAAAGACAAAGAACATAGCCGGCGATGTGTATACCACTCCGGTTGAGTCCTTTACTCACGGTACGACTTATGATATTATGGTTAGCAAGAGATTTCTCGGTGAGGGCGACAAGGTGCTCATCGTAGACGACTTTCTTGCAGTGGGTAACGCCCTTAACGGCCTTATCAAGCTGGTCAAGGACAGCGGTGCAGAGCTGGCAGGCTGCGGTACTGTAATCGAAAAGGGATACCAGCACGGCGGCGACCGTCTGCGTCAGCAGGGTATCAAGGTGGAGTCACTGGCTATCGTTGAGTCCATGAATCACGAGACCGGCGAGATTGTATTTAGGGACTAACTATTATGGTTATTAGCACAATTCGGTGCTTTTAATAAAATTTCATAAAATTTACGGAGGAAAAGAAATGAAACTTACAAAGAGAATTATTGCCGTTCTTCTTGCAGTTGTTCTTGTTGCAGCAGCATTTGTCGGTTGCAGCAACGCAGCAAAGGAAGATGCAGGCAATGACACAACTGCTGCTGCAGAGAAGACAGACCTTAAGATGGGCTTCATCTTCCTACACGATGAGAACTCAACTTATGACAAGAACTTTATCGTAGCTGCAGAAGAGGCTTGCCAGAAGATGGGTGTTGAGATGATTTCTAAGACCAACATCGACGAGTCCGATGCTTGTAAGGAAGCTGCACTTGACCTTGTTGACAAGGGCTGCGACATCATCTTTGCTGATTCATTCGGTCACGAGGACTTTATGATTGAGGCTGCAAAGGCAAATCCTGATGTTCAGTTCTGCCATGCAACAGGCACAAAGGCTCACACAGAAAATCTTGCTAACTTCCACAACGCATTTGCTTCTATCTACGAGGGCAGATACCTTGCAGGTATCGCTGCAGGCATGAAGATTAACGAGATGATTGATGCAGGCAAGATTACTGCTGACCAGGCTAAGATGGGCTATGTCGGTGCATTCCCATACGCAGAGGTTAAGTCAGGCTACACATCATTCTATCTTGGTGCAAAGAGCGTTTGTCCTTCTGTAACCATGGAGGTTACATTCACAAACTCTTGGTATGACGAGACACTTGAGAAGGAAGCTGCAAACAAGCTTATCCAAAACAAGTGCGTACTTATCTCACAGCACGCTGACTCAATGGGCGCTCCAACAGCTTGTGAGGCTGCAGGTGTTCCTAACGTATCATACAACGGTTCTACTGTAGAGGCATGTCCTAACACATTCATCGTATCATCAAAGATTAACTGGGCTCCATACTTTGAGTATGTAATTCAGTGCGTAAAGGATGGCAAGGCTATCGACGCTGACTGGACCGGTACAATCGCAACAGGCTCCGTTGAGCTTACAGAGATTAACGAAAAGGCTGCTGCCGAGGGCACACAGGCTGCTATCGACGCTGCTAAGGCAGACATCGAGGCAGGCAAGGTTGCTGTATTTGATACAAAGAACTTTACCAAGGATGGCAAGGCTTTGGATTCTTATATGGCTGATGTAGATTCTGACGCTGCATTTACTCCTGATACAGAGGTTATCAAGGACGGCATATTTGAGGAGTCAACATATCGTTCAGCACCTTACTTCGATGTTGATATTGACGGTATCACCATCCTTAAGTAATTTGCAGTTGCAGATTATTCATTGATTTTATAGCTAACCGTGGTCGAGGTAACTTGGCCACGGTAAAGTTGTTTTAATACATAGTATTTTTTTGCACAGGAGTAAAGCTATGGCTGAAGCATTAGCACTAGAAATGAAGGGAGTAACCAAGACCTTTGGCAGTGTTGTTGCCAATAAAGATGTTGACTTGCAGGTTCGTAAGGGCGAGATTTTGGCAATCCTGGGAGAGAACGGCTCAGGCAAAACGACATTGATGAATATGGTGTCTGGTATTTACTTTCCGGACAAGGGCGAGGTGTTTGTAAATGGCGAGAGCGTTGTCATTTCTTCACCAAAGGACGCATTCAAGTATAAGATTGGTATGATTCACCAGCATTTCAAGCTGGTAGATGTATTTTCTGCCACAGAAAACATTGTACTGGGTGTTGCTGATGGCGAAAAATATAACATTAAGAAAGCAAAGCAGAGAGTCAAGGAGATTACCGACAAATACGGATTTGTAATCGACCTTGACAAAAAGATTTACGAAATGTCTGTATCGGAAAAACAGACGGTAGAAATTATTAAGGTGCTGTACAGAGGCGCAGATATTCTCATTCTTGATGAACCTACTGCCGTACTGACACCACAGGAAACCAGCAAATTATTCGACGTTCTTCGCAATATGCGTAAGGACGGAAAGTCGATTATCATAATTACACACAAGCTCCACGAGGTACTGGACATCTCTGACAGGGTCACCACACTGCGCAAGGGTGAGCTGGTGGGTACTGTCGAAACCAAGGACGCAACCGAATCATCGCTAACAGAGATGATGGTGGGCGAAAAGATAGACCTTAACATTGTTCGCCAGGAGCCAAAAAATCCAAAGGAACGCCTGGTTGTAGAAAATCTTACCGTAGTTAACAGAGACGGCTCTCTGGCACTGGACGATGTTGCATTTACTGCTTTTGGCGGCGAGATATTGGGTGTTGCCGGTATTTCCGGCTGTGGCCAAAAGGAGCTGCTGGAGTCCATTGCAGGATTGCAGATTACTACTAAGAAATCAAGTATTCTGTACAAGCCGGACGACCTGGGTCCCCAGCAGCTGGTAGGCAAAACCCCCAGAGAGATTAGAAATCTCGGTGTAGCTCTATCCTTTGTACCGGAGGATAGATTGGGTATGGGTCTTGTGGGCAACATGGATATTATTGACAATATGATGCTACGTTCATACAAGTCGGGCAAAACTTCATTCCTTGACAGACGAGCACCAAAGAATTTGGCAAACACAATCATCAACGACCTTGAGGTTGTAACCCCCAACGCGCAAACTCCTGTACGCAGATTGTCGGGCGGTAATGTACAAAAGGTGCTGGTTGGCAGAGAGATTGCTTCCAACCCAAAGGTTTTGATGGTTGCGTATCCCGTCAGAGGACTGGATATTAATTCTTCATATACCATATATAACCTGTTAAGTGAGCAAAAGAATCAGGGCACGGCAATTATTTTTGTGGGTGAGGACTTGGATGTTCTTATTGAGCTTTGCGACAGAATTATGGTTATTAATTCCGGCAGGGTAACGGGTATTGTTGACGGCAAGACGGCTACAAAAGAAGAGCTGGGCTTGCTTATGACAAAGAGTATTGACAAGGAGGGCGCAGATAATGAGTGATAACAAAAAGGCTCACGAGCCGCTTATTCATATCGTAAAGCGAACTGCCCTGCCACAATACAGACAATGGTTGATCAGAGTGGGCGCAGTTGTGCTGGCACTGGTTGTAACCGGTATTATCACCATGATGCTTACCGGCGAAAACCCGATTTCTGTATATAGTACTATGATTGACGGTGCATTCGGCTCATCCCGTAGAGTATGGAAGCTGCTGCAGAGTCTGTCAATGTTGCTGTGCGTATCACTTGCGCTGACCCCCGCGTTCAAGATGCGATTTTGGAACTGCGGCGGCGAGGGACAAGTACTTATTGGCGGATTGGCCACCGTTGCATGTATGATTTGTCTGGGCGGCAAGATTCCCAATGTATTGTTGATAATTGTTATGATTATTGCCAGCATCTTGGCAGGCGCAATCTGGGCGCTTATCCCTGCTATATTTAAGGCTAAGTTCAATACAAACGAGACATTGTTTACTCTTATGATGAACTATGTTGCTATTCAGTTGGTTGCTTATTTTGAAATATTTTGGGAGAACCCAAAGGGCTCCGGCCATATCGGCGTAGTAAATCCTTCTACTCGTGCGGGCTGGTTGCCGGTAATAGGTGACAAGGAGTATCTTCTCAATGTAATTGTCGTATTGGCAATTACTGTTGCAATGTATATTTATCTAAAGTACAGCAAGCACGGATACGAGCTGACAGTTGTGGGTGAGAGCGAGAATACTGCCCGTTACATCGGCGTTAATGTAAAGAAAGTAATTCTTCGTACCCTGGCATTATCCGGTGCTATCTGCGGTATTGCAGGTCTGCTGTTGGTGGGTGGAACAAATCACACCATCTCTACAACCACTGCCGGTGGCAGAGGATTTACTGCTATTATGGTGTCGTGGCTGGCTCAATTTAATCCTATTACTATGATTATCACAGCCTTTATCATTGCATTTTTGGGTGTTGGCGCCGGAGAAATCTCCACAGTTTACGGATTTAACGAATCATTGAGCGATATTATTACAGGTATTATTCTGTTCTTTATTATCGGCTCCGAGTTCTTTATAAATTACCAGGTGAAATTTCGTTCATCAAAAAAGGAGGTAAAGTAATATGTTTTCTACTGTAATTGCTTTTCTCCAAAGAGCTATTATGCAGGGTATTCCACTATTGTTTGGTTCAACCGGCGAAATATTGACCGAAAAATCAGGCAACCTGAATTTGGGTATTCCCGGTGTAATGTATATTGGTGGTATGAGCGGCGTTATGGGCGCATTCTTTTATGAGAATTCGCTGGCGTCACCGGAGGATGCAAACGGATTTCTTGCTGTTATAATTCCGTTGGTATGCAGTCTTTTGGGTTCATTGTTGGCAGGACTTATTTATTGCTTTCTAACAGTAACCTTGAGGGCTAACCAAAATGTAACAGGTCTTGCATTGACTACCTTCGGTACCGGATTTGGCAACTTCTTTGGCGGCTCTCTTATCAAGATTACCGGCACTGATGTACCATCGGTTGCTCTTACTGCAACCTCCAATTATTTTAGGACAACATTACCCTTTGCAGAGTCAACAGGTTGGTTTGGCAAGCTGTTTTTGTCCTATGGCTTCCTGGCATATACGGCTATTATTATCGCTATCCTGTGTTCATTCTTCCTTAACAAAACAAGAGGAGGACTGCATTTGCGTGCAGTGGGTGAGAATCCTGCAACTGCCGACGCAGCCGGAATTAATGTAAATCGTACAAAGTACATTGCAACCTGCGTAGGAAGTATGATTGCCGGTCTTGGCGGTCTGTACTATGTTATGGACTACGCAAACGGTGTGTGGTCAAACGATGGATTCGGCGACAGAGGATGGCTGGCTATTGCTCTGGTTATCTTTGCTGTATGGAAGCCTAATCTGTCAATTCTGGGTTCAATAGTATTTGGTGGATTGTATATTGTATTCCTCTATGTACCTTGTGAGCTGCGTACTCAGGAATTGTTTAAGATGCTGCCTTATGTTGTTACCATTGTGGTACTTATTATGGTCAGCATCAGAAAGAAAAAAGAAAATCAAGGTCCTGCTGCGCTGGGTCTGTCTTACTTTAGAGAGGAGCGTTAACATGCTGGATAATGATATAAAAGAGATATTGGTATCCAAGGAGCAGTTAGAGGAGATTAATGCTCGCCTGGGCGCCCAAATAACAAAGGACTTTGCAGACAAAAATCTGCTGGTTATCGGTATATTGAAGGGCTCAATATACTTTATGACCGACCTTACACGCTGTATCGACCTGCCGTTGAAGTTGGACTTTATGGCTGTATCCAGTTACGGCGGCGGCACAACCTCCACCGGTGCAGTACAGATTATTAAGGATGTTGACATCAACCTGGCAGGCTATGATGTGCTGCTGGTTGAGGATATTCTGGACTCAGGCAGAACACTGGATTATGTTCGCACAATGCTTTCGGCAAGGGGTGCAAATTCCATATCCATCGTCACCTTACTGGACAAGCCTGCCCGTCGTGTGGTGGACTTGACTCCGGATTATGTAGGCTGTGACGTGCCTGACGAATTTGTGGTTGGATACGGTCTTGATTATGACCAAAAGTACAGAAATCTTCCATATATCGGCGCCCTAAAGAGGGAGATATATGAATAAAAAAATAAGGTTGTCACGAGAGGCAACCTATGTGCTGGGTGTACTGATACTGCCCTTTGCCGTAGCCCTGTGCACCAAGGCGAATTTGGGATTGTCCATGATTGCCGCTCCCACCTACATTATCAGCGAAAAGGTTAGTTGGCTGTCCTACGGCCAAACGGAGTATATTGTGCAGGCACTGGTGCTGGCACTGATGTGCATAGTCGTGGGCAAATTCAAATGGGCGTACCTGACCTCATTTGTTACAGCGTTGCTGTACGGCAGTGTGCTGGACTTGTATATTTGGCTGATGAGGGGATGGACACCCGGTGATATATGGGCGCGAGTGCTGATATTCATGGCAGGTATGGTGTTTACGGCTATTGGCGTATCCATGTTTTTGCACACCTATTTGGCGCCCTGCTCCTATGATTATTTTGTGCGTACAGTGGTACAGGAAAAGAATTTGGATTTGCGAAGGTTCAAGTTAGGCAACGACGCTGTATATCTTATTGTCAGTGTTGTGTTGTCGCTGGTGTTATTCCACGACTTTGTAGGTATCACCTGGGGCACGCTGGTCATTGTGCTGTGTAACGGCCATCTTATTACTGCCGTGTCCAATTGGATGGAGAGGAATATTGATTTTTTCGACCATTTTCCAAAGCTGGCAAAATATTTTTAGTATTATACCCATTGCTTTTTGGCAACGGACAGATTGCTGAATATAACCTATTACGGCTCCCTTGTGTAAAGGGAGCTGTTTTGCTTTTGCAAAACTGAGGGATTGTGTGCAAAGCCCCGTCTAACCGGCGGACAAGACGGCGGGTGCGTTTTGCTGTGCCAAAATTATTATCTTGTATTTTGGGCGCAATAGTGCTATATTTATGATGATATAGTCTGCAAAGAGGAAAAGTGTATGTTATTTAGCAAAGAAAAGACTAAGGGTCTCAACATTATTATTGTAGGCTGCGGTAAGGTTGGTGCTGCAATTGTTGAGCAATTGGCTCGCGAGGGTCACGATATTACTGTTATAGACAGAGATGCAACCAAGGTGCAGGAGTTGTCCAACCAGTACGACATTATGGGTGTATGCGGCAACGGCGCTTCATTTAGCGTGCAGATTGAGGCCGGCATCAAGGACGCCAACCTTATGATTGCGGTTACTGACAGTGATGAACTTAATTTGCTGTGCTGTACAGTGGCTCGTCGAGTTAGCGGATGCGCCACAATAGCCAGAGTACACAATCCCGATTACAGCCAGGATATTAGTTATTTGAGAGAAAAATTGGGGCTGGCAATGATTATCAATCCGGAGCTGGAGTGCGCTCGCGAGATGGCTCGTATTCTGTCCCTACGTACGGCGTTGGAGGTGAATTCCTTTGCCCACGGCTCTGCCGAGTTAGTTAAGATTAGGATACCACAGGACAATATGCTCCATGGGATGTCCGTTGCCGAGCTTGGCAAAAAAATAAAGATGGACGTGCTTATTTGTGCATTGGAGCGCCAAAAACAGATTTACATTCCGTCAGGTGATACCGTGTTGCAGGGTGGGGATGTTATCTCCTTTGTTGCCCCTCGCAAGCAGGTGGGCACATTCCTAAAGAAAATCGGCTTCAAGACCAACAGAGTTACCAATGTGCTGATTTTGGGCGGCAGTGATACTGCCTACTATTTGGCAAAGATATTATCCAACACCAGCATTGGCGTAAAGATTGTGGAGCCGGACCGTAAGCGCTGCGAGGAGCTTTGCGAGGAACTGCCAAACGCCACCATCATTTGCGGCGACCTCAATGACGAGGATTTGCTCAAGGAGGAGGGTATCCAGGAGACTGAGGCTGTGGCACCCCTTACAGAGAGCGACGAGGAAAATATTTTGCTCACTCTCTATGCTCGCCAGATGCCTAATACAAAAACTATTACAAAGATTAATCGCTCCACATTCGGAGATGTTATTGACGGTCTTGACCTTGGCTCGGTTATTTATCCTAACTATTTGACATCCGAGGCGATTATCGCCTATGTCAGAGCCAAAAATGCGTCTGTGGCAAGTAATATCGAGACTATGAGCCACATGTTTGACAACAGAGTTGAGGCGATTGAGTTTAGGGTGGACAAGGAGTCCAGCGTAATTGACAAGTCTATTATGGAGCTTAGCCTAAAGAAGGATTTGTTGATTTGCTTCATTAATCGTAAGGGAAAAATTATTATTCCCAGCGGCCAGGATTGTATTATGGCCGGAGATACTGTTATGATTGTTACAAAGCATACCGGCTTTAATGATATTAAGAATATATTGGAATAATAGATTATGAATGGTTCAATAATTAGGCGAATACTGGGATATGTGTTACTGCTGGAGGGAGCGTTTATGCTGCTTCCTTGTATTGTTGCACTTATCTACATGGAGCGCCAGGGTGTTTACTATGCCGGAGTTGCCGTTGGTTGTATGCTGATTGGTTATTTTTTGCAACTCAAGAAGCCGCGCAGTACGGTGTTCTATCTCAAGGAGGGATGTGTTGCAACAGCTCTCAGTTGGATAGTGCTGAGCGTATTCGGCGCTATACCGTTTTACATTACCGGCGAGATACCCAGCATTACCGACGCCCTTTTTGAGACAGTATCGGGATTTACCACCACCGGTGCCAGCATACTGGATGATGTGGAGGCGATGTCCCATTGCGGTCTGTTTTGGCGTAGCTTTACTCACTGGATTGGCGGTATGGGCGTGCTGGTATTTTTGTTGGCAGTTGTACCCCTATCCGGCGGCTCGAATATAAATTTGATGAAGGCAGAGAGCCCCGGCCCATCCGTGGGCAAGCTGGTGCCCAAAATGCGCCATACTGCCCGTATATTATATATCATATATTTTGCTATGACCGTGATAGAGGTTGTATTTTTGCTATGCGGCGGTATGCCGATGTTCGATGCCCTTACCACTGCCTTTGGTACTGCCGGTACCGGTGGCTTCGGTGTAAAAGGTGATAGCATTACAGGTTACTCCACCTACATTCAGTGGGTGGTTACGGCGTTTATGATACTCTTTGGTATCAATTTTAATTTTTATTATTTTATGCTGTTTCGTCAGTTCAAAAAGGCCTTTTCCATGGAGGAGGTTAGGGCATATTTGCTGGTAATATTGGCTGCTATAGGCATAGTTTTTGCCGATACAATCCAGATTTATGACAATGTTGCCCAGGCGTTGTGCAAGGCTTCCTTCCAGGTTGCATCAATTATTACCACCACGGGATTTTCTACCGCGGACTTTAACTCCTGGTCCGTAATGTCCCGTACGGTGCTGGTGCTGTTGATGTTTGTGGGCGCTTGCGCCGGCAGTACCGGCGGCGGACTGAAGGTGTCCCGTCTGCTGGTAGGATTCAAAACCGTGGGTAAGGAGATTTCCTCCTATATTCACCCAAAGAGTGTTCGCAAGGTACAGCTTGACGGCAGGCCTATAGGCAATGATATTGTTCGTGCCACACTGGTGTATTTTGTTACATTTACCTGTGTGTTCGTGGGCAGCTTGATGATGGTATCTCTTGAGGAATACGATATTGTTACCAACTTTACGGCAGTTGCCGCCACTATAAATAATATCGGCCCCGGACTGGAGCTGGTGGGTCCTAACGAGAATTTTTCTATGTTTTCGCCGGTCAGCAAGTATGTGCTGATGTTCGACATGCTGGCAGGCAGATTGGAATTGTTTCCGTTGCTGGTGCTGTTCAATCCTCATTTGTGGGGGGATAGCACACGTCGTTCCGGTACCCGTCGTAAGAACAGAAAATAAGCAATGCCACCCATCGGGTGGCATTTTGTTATTAATATACTGTAAGTGGAGCAATTTGCAATCCCATAGTGGGTTCAAATCTTATCTGAATTATCAGTTCTGTCCAGCAAATAATCTATGTTAGTATCAAAAAAATCGGCCAATACTATCAGTGTTTCGGTGGGAGGAATTCTCTCACCGTTTTCGTATTTTGATATAAGCGCCTGCTCAATTCCCGTTTGCATTTGCATGGCTATTTGGGTTAGTCCTTTGCTTTTTCGTAGATTTTTCAAATTATTTCCCACAATATCACCTAATGACATTATGTCATATTTACTCTTGACTATTATGACAATATGTCATATAATGATGATATATTAAACAAGAAAGGTGATTTGTTATGAAAAAATTATTTAGTTTATTATTATCGTTGGTTATGCTTTTTAGTATAACAGTGAGTCTTGATTGCTCTGCCTATGCAGCCGGTTGGGCCGATCAAGCAGTCGCAATAGAGTATGATACGATATATACAGCGGAACCCTCTAAGCTTGATGCAGGTGAGCATATTAGCGATATGGGCGTATCAATAGATCGTTATTTTGACGCTTTTAAGTTTAATGTACCAGTTAAAGGAAAAGTAAAATTAAACATGGAAGCGGAGAGCAAATACTACTTGCCTCTGAGTTACGGAAGTAGTATTGATTACCTTATCTATGATGCTAAAAACATAGATGAAGAGTTAGATGTAAGGTATTCGATAGTGACTGCTGGATTCAGCTCTGCTCGTAACTTGTATCACGGTGAATACGAATGGACCTTGCCAGCCGGCACATATTATCTTGTGTTGCAATATGATTATAATCCTTACTGGGGCTTTGATCAAGAAGGTAGTTGTGCATTATCAGTTTCATATAATCCGTCAATAGCAGCCCCCTCAACCCTTAAGGTTTCTACCCGAAACAGAACAAGCCTGAAATTGAGCTGGAGCAGCGTATCCAATGCAGACGGCTATAAGCTTCAGCAAAAAATTGACGGTACTTGGGTAACAAAGGTAACAACATCATCAACATATACCACAATATCAAATTTGACACCGGGCAAAAATTACTACTATAGAGTCAGAGCCTACATAAATGTGGACGGAACGAATTACTATAGCTTAGGCAGAACCTTAACCGCCTGCACAAAGCCGGCTACCGTAACTCTGTCGGGATTGACAAGATATTCATCCGGGCACAAAATCAAGGCCTCCTGGAGAAAGGTCAGCGGTTATGCCAGCGGCTATCAGATTTACTGGTCAAGGAACAGCAGCTTCAGTAATGTTGTGGCAAAAACAACAGTCAGCGGCCAAAGCACAACAAGTTATACCGGCAAAAACTTTACTAAGGGCAGAAGATATTATGTAAAGGTGCGTGCCTACAAAACAGTAAACGGTACAAAGTATTACGGCTCCTGGTCCAATGTAAAGAGTATTGTGTGCAAATAGTATTTATACAAACAAAATGCCACCCGAAATGGGTGGCGTTTTTGGTTTATATATTATGTGAAAACGGGAATTAGTCCTCGTCGTATTCGTCCTCGTTCTCCCAGTTGTGGTAGATGTTCTGTACGTCGTCGTTCTCGTCGAACATATCAATCATACGAGCCATCTTTTTCATATCCTCGGGGTCATCCAAACGGGTGTAGGTGGATGGGATGTATGCCGCCTCCGATGATACGATGGTGTATCCCTTGTCAGCAAGCTCGTCACGGATTGCGCCCACATCGTTGGGCTCGGTGCGAATCTCAAAGATTTCTTCATCATCGGTGAGAAAATCGCTGGCACCCGCCTCCAAAGCATCCTCCATCAGTTGGTCCTCGTCAACATCCTCTTTTTCTATCACAATAACGCCTTGACGCTCAAACATAAATGTGACTGAGCCGGGATTACCCATATTGCCTCCTGCCTTGTCAAAGTAGTGTCTAACCTCGCCGGCAGTACGGTTGCGGTTGTCGGTAAGAGCCTCAACAACTACGGCAACACCTGATGGGCCGTATCCCTCGTAAATAATTTCCTCGTAGTTGGTGCTGTCGGACTCGCCGGCAGCCTTCTTTAGCATACGGTCTATGTTATCGTTAGGTACATTATTTTGCTTTGCTTTAGCGATAACATCACGAAGCTTTGCGTTGTTGTTAGGGTCCGGGCCACCGTTCTTTACGGCAACAGCAAGCTCTCTTCCGATTTTTGTAAACACTTTTGCACGGGCAGCGTCGTTTGCGCCTTTTTTACGCTTGATGGTGCTCCATTTATTATGTCCACTCATATTGATACACTACCTTCCCGACTACAAATAGTAAATATAATCACATTTTATCCCTTGTTGTAGCCGGACAAGGGGTGATGCAAATTTTGAGGGTGAAAAATTGTGATAACACAAATTTTACACTGTACGCCTCTTTTGTTTATTAAACGAAAGTATTTTAACACATATATTCTGTTCTTGCAATAAAAAATTGACTATTATTATTTTGCACCTTTTGGACAAAATATTGTGAGAGGTGTTTATATGCGTAAGGCGATTAGAATTTTTGACATCATATTGGCAGTGGTGTGCACTGTATTGATGACCTTGATTGCTGTTGGGAATGCTGTGTTGCCTGACAGCATTGTTACTTATGATAGTAATGAAATTCCATTTTCTGCCATATATTCTTATGCCAACACTACCGTCAGTGAAACTCAATGGGTGGATAGCCAAACTGCCAATCCTCGCCGGAGGACGGTGCGACTGTTTGGGGTA
Source organism: Eubacterium sp. (assembly GCA_051881195.1). Taxonomy (GTDB): domain Bacteria; phylum Bacillota; class Clostridia; order Oscillospirales; family Acutalibacteraceae; genus Eubacterium_R. The sequence continues at coordinate 13,740 of JBJEPK010000025.1, forward strand.
GTGCCGGTCAAGGACGTTACAGTAACCAATCGGGAGGCTCAGCAGGTGTATGTCAGCGGACAACCCTTTGGTATCAAGCTTTATACCGATGGCGTTATTGTGGTGGGTACCCAGGGTATAGATACCGATACCAAACGAGTGAACCCGGCTAAGGACGCGGGTGTTGAGGTTGGCGATGTTATTGTGGATATAAACGGTACCAAGGTATATTCCTCTGATCAGGTGCAGGAGATACTGAATGATAATAACGGAAAGGATTTTGTGCTGAAAATCAAGAGGGACGGCAGGTACAGAACCTTTAGTCTCAAGCCGGTATATGATGCACACGAGGGATGCTACAAGGCCGGTATGTGGGTTCGTGACAGTACTGCCGGTATTGGCACTATTACATTTTTTAATTCGGCAACAGGTACCTTTGGCGCACTTGGTCACCAGGTTAACGATGTGGATACCAACGAGATTATGCCCATGCTGGAGGGAGAGGCCGTAGGCGCATCCATATCTAAAATACAAAAGGGAAGTGTTGGCAGTACCGGCTCGCTGGTGTGTAGCTTTGGCAGTAACACTATTGGCAAGCTGAAGTCCAACACCTACTGCGGCGTGTACGGGGATTACGAACAACTGCCTGACGGACTGAAAAAATATCCCGTTGCCTCCAAGCAAGAGGTACAAAAGGGTCCTGCCAAAATTATTTGTACGGTGGATGACTCGGGACCGCAGGAATTTGATGTATATATCAGTCGTATATCATATAACGAGGACAATCAGCAACGCAATATTTTGCTGCGCGTGGCTGACAAAAAACTGGTGGCGTACACCGGTGGAATAGTGCAGGGTATGTCAGGCAGTCCCATCATCCAAAACGGAAAGCTGGTAGGCGCTGTAACCCATGTGATTATCTCCAATCCCCAGCGAGGATACGGCATTTTTGCCCAAACAATGCTGGAACAATCCGGCAAGTGATGAAAAACTTTGAAATTTATTGTTGACTTTAACGCTTTTATGTGCTAAACTGTGATTACTATAAAACTTGAAAAGGAGTTAATCACAATGAATAAGATGGTTAAAAAGATTACTGCCGTAGCACTTTCTGCTGTTATGGTGGGCGGCATTTTTGCCGGTTGTTCTGCTGCAAAGACAGACGACACTACCACAAAGGCTCAAAATGAAGAAAAGACATACAAGGTAGGCATTTGCCAGCTGGTACAGCATCCTGCACTTGACGAGGCAACAAAGGGCTTTAAGGACGCACTTGTTGCAGAGTTCGGCGACAAGGTTGTTATCGATGAGCAAAATGCTGCCGGTGATTCAGCAACATGCTCCACCATTTGCAACGGCTTTGTGGGCGACCAGGTTGACCTTATTATGGCTAACGCAACACCTGCGCTTCAGGCTGCCGCTACTGCTACAACAACAATTCCGATTCTGGGCACATCCGTTACCGAGTACGGTGTAGCGCTTGATATTGCTGATTTCAAGGGCACAACAGGTATCAACGTATCCGGTACATCCGACCTTGCACCACTTGCTGACCAGGCAAAGATGGTTAAGGAGCTTGTTCCTGACGCTAAGACCTGCGGTATTATCTACTGTACTGCAGAGGCTAACTCTGTATATCAGGCACAGGTTGTTACCGATGAACTTAAGAAGCTTGGCATCGAGGCTAAGACATATACCGTTGCAGACACAAACGATGTTGCTTCTGTAACACAAACTGCTTGTGACGAGACAGATGTTCTCTACATCCCTACCGACAACACAATGGCATCATCCACCGGCATCATCGACCCAATTGCTACTAAGGCTAAGAAGGCTATTATTTGTGGCGAGGAGGGTATCGCTAAGGGATGCGGTGTTGCTACACTGTCCATCAGCTACTACGCTATCGGCAAGAAAACCGGCGAGATGGCTATCGAAATTCTCAAGAACGGTGCAGACCCGGCAACTATGGAGATTGCATACGATTCAGAGCCTGTCAACAAGTTTGTTAAGGAGAGATGTGACAACCTGGGTATCACAGTTCCAGACACATACCAAGAGATTGACATGACAGAGACAGAGGAATAATCTATATTACCTAATTTGAGGCGTACGGTGTACGCCTCTTTTTTGTTTATATTGAAAACGGTATAACCTTGTGATATAATAAATATGCTAAATCAAATTAAACTTAATATGGATAATTGTATAATTTGAAAAATATACTGAACAATAATATTGCCAAAAACACAGGCTTTATAATCACTTGTTCGGTATGATTAAGTTTGATTTGGTTTAGCAGCTAGGGCTATGTGTTTTTATGCGTAGCTTCGGCTGCGCATTTTTTATTATGGAGGTAATTATGATGAAAAGATGTGTTGGAATTGTCATATCAGTGATATTTGGCGTGATTATTTGCGGCTGTGGTATTTCTGCCGGTGCAGAGCCTGTGGCTTCAGGCTCCTGCGGTGACAATGCAACCTGGTCCTATGATGACAGCACTGCAACTTTAACTATTTCGGGCACCGGTGATATGTTGGATTTTTGTTTTGCTGATACGGAATATGCAGAGAGAGTAACCGCTATTGTGGTTGAGGAGGGCATTACGGCTATATGCGAAAATGCTTTTTTGGAATGTTACAACATTACCGATGTTTGTTTGCCTGACACATTGGTTACTATCGGTGCCTGCGCTTTTTATGATTGTCAGTCGCTGACCGAGGTGAGCATTCCCAACGGCGTATGCAGTATTATTGAAGGCGCTTTTAGGAATTGTATCGCGCTGGAAAAAATTAATATTCCTGACAGTGTGACAAAAATTTCGCCCTCAACATTCTATAACTGTACGGGGCTTAAGCATATTGATATTCCCGATTCGGTGACTGCAATTGAGGACTATGCCTTTCAGAGCAGCGGATTGGTAGAACTGACCGTGCCCGAAAATGTTGAGTCGATAGGTCAATACGCCTTTTATGACACCGAAATTGAGGATTTGAACATTTTTGCAAAAAGCCTTAATGTTAAGGCCTACGCCTTTGGCAATACCAACCTTATTGTGGTTAACACAAACAGTATCAAAAATTGGTGTGGGTATGTTTTTTACAACTCATCCAGCAATCCGATTTATGTATCCCATAATTTGTATCTTAACGGACAGCTTATTACCGATTTGGTTGTTCCCGAGGGTGTTACGCAAATAAAGGCAAGCAACTTTTATTCATGCCAAAATATAGAGACAATACTGTTTCCCACTACGCTGGAGACCATAGCGTCCAACGCTTTTCGTCGTTGCAGTGGGCTGAAAACAGTTACATTCCGGGCAGAGGCATCCAATATTTCTTCAGGTTCATTCAAAGGCTGCTTTGCACTTAAGGATGTTTACTACAACGGTACAGAGGAGTCCTACAATGCCGCAATTTTTACCAATCCTTTTGAGGATGATACAGTTATCCATTTTGCAAAACAGCATGAGCATCAATATGTATGCACGGTTGTAGCGCCTACATGCAAGGATGTGGGATATACAATCTATCGTTGCGAATCATGCGGTGACAGCTATATCACTGATTATACAGACAAGCTCAGCCACGATTACTTAGTGACTACCGGTGTGCCGACTTGTACCACCGAGGGATATACCCGATATTCCTGTGGTAATTGCGACACTGTGATAGACGAATATTATGAGATGCTGCCCCATTTTTACAAATTTGTGGGTTGCAGCGACGAATTTTTTGCTATCAGTGCTCCGATTGCGGAAAAACCAATGCCCGCCATAGGAACAATTTGCCGAATTTTGATGATTATTTCGGTACTGATGTGGTGCGAGGAGAGGATAGTATGTACCTGGACGTAGTTGTAGACGGTGTAATAAACGCAAAGGATTATGCAAGCATTAAGCACCAAACAGATAATTAATCGGTAACAACGGTGTTATTTATATAGGGTAGCAAAAAAAGGAACTGACGAGGAAGTCGTCGGTTTCTTTTGTGTTATTATGATATAGTACTTGATTTTTGCGCGGGATTTTGTTATTATACGATTATGTTTTTAGCGATTTAAAGCGAATAAGAAGGAGAAAAGAAATGGCAGAAATTTTTAGTGGATTTTTTGCTGCCCTACCGGGTGCTGTGGCACAGGGTCTTATTTGGGGAGTTATGGCAATCGGTGTGTTCATCACCTTTAGGGTGCTGGATGTGGCCGACCTTACAGTGGATGGTACTATGAGCACCGGCGGTGCTGTTATGGTAGTATGTATGGGCAACGGACTGGATGTGTGGGTTAGCATGATTTTGTCTGTTATCGCCGGATGCATAGCAGGCTTTGTTACCGGTATGTTCCATACCAAGTTTGGCATTCCGGCAATTCTGGCAGGTATTCTCACTCAGTTGTCACTGTACTCTATCAACCTGCGTATCCTGGGTGGAAGAGCTAATGCTCCGTTGAGCTTCCGTAACCATAATCTTATTTTTTCGCTCAATGATATTAACAAGTCATTAATTTTGGGTGCTGTATTTGTTGTAGTACTCATTGGATTTTTGTACTGGCTATTTGGTACTGAGCTTGGTCATGGCATTCGTGCTACAGGCTGTAACGAGGCTATGTCCCGTGCCAACGGTATAAATACAGACACAAACAAGGTTATCGGCCTTGTGTTATCCAACGGTATCGTGGCGCTGTCCGGTGCAATGCTGTGCCAGTATCAGGGCTTCGCCGACATCAATATGGGCCGTGGTGCTATCGTTATCGGTCTTGCTGCCGTTATTATCGGCGAGGTTATCTTTGGCAAGATATTCAAGAACTTTGCACTTCGCCTGCTGGCAGTTGCGCTGGGTGGTGTAATCTACTATGTAGTCATTACATTTGTTCTGCGTCTGAAAATTCAGATTGGCAGCATTGACTTTAAGTTTGACCCCAACGACCTAAAGCTGTTTACTGCTCTTGTTGTAGCACTGTTCCTGGGCGTTCCGTTCTGGAAGGCAAAGATTGCCCAAAAGACTGTGAAGAATAAGAAGGAGGTCAAGGCGTAATGTTAGAGATTAAGAATGTACACAAGACCTTTAATCCCGGCACTATTAACGAAAAGAAGGCTCTCAACGGCGTTGACCTTGTACTTAACGAGGGCGACTTTGTTACCGTAATCGGCGGTAACGGCGCCGGCAAATCAACTATGCTCAATATGGTTGCAGGCGTATATCCTGTTGATTGCGGCAATATTATCATTGACGGCGTTGATGTTACTAAACTCCCTGAGCACAAGAGAGCGAAGTACATTGGCCGTGTGTTCCAGGACCCTATGACCGGAACTGCTGCCACAATGCAGATTGTTGAGAATTTGGCACTGGCTTCTCGTCGTGGCAAAAAGAGGACGCTTGCTCCCGGCGTAAAGCATAAGGAGAAGGAAGAGTATGTGGAGCTGCTACGCAGTCTCGACCTTGGATTGGAAAACCGACTTACATCCAAGGTAGGTCTTTTGTCCGGTGGACAGAGACAGGCTGTTACTCTGCTTATGGCTACATTAAAGAAGCCTAAGCTGCTGCTTTTGGATGAGCACACTGCCGCTCTGGACCCCAAGACAGCAAAGAAGGTACTTGACCTTACAGAAAAGATTGTGTCAGAAAACAAATTGACTACCATTATGATTACTCATAATATGAAGGACGCTATCAATATCGGCAACAGGTTGATTATGATGAACGACGGCAAGATTATTTATGACGTATCCGGCGAAGAAAAGAAGGCGCTGACCACAGCAGACCTTTTGGATAAATTCAAGCTCACATCCGGTGAGGAGCTGGATAACGACAGAATGTTGTTGGCTGATTAGTATGGCATTACCACAGGACCCATTTATTCTGCTCAGCGTTGTTAATACCAAGCTGCGCGACTATTACTCGTCTTTGGACGCTATGTGCGATGATATGGGAGAAGACAAGCAGGATATTATATCCCGCCTCAGGTCGGCAGGTTTTGAGTATGATGCTGAAAGCAATAGATTTGTGTGATTATATGAAGCAGGAAACACAGGAGTACAGTCGTAACGGCCACAGACAGCGTATGCGTACAGCCTATTTGGAGAACGGCGCTGAACATATGGCAGACCATCAATTGCTGGAGTTGTATCTATCACTGGTTATTCCACGCCGTGATGTTAAGGAGCTTGCCTATAGGTTGATGAATACCTTTGGCTCGCTGGAGGGCATATTCAATGCAGAGCCATGGGCTTTGCAGGCAGTAGAAGGTGTTGGCGAAAATACGGCAGTGTTATTGTCTTTGTTCAAGGCGATATGCAATCGCATAGAATATAATAAGTTACACAGAATATCTGAGATTATAAGCACTGAGGACGCCCTCGATTATTGCAGACGAGTACTGGCAGATGAGAGGGATGAAAAAATTGCCATTGTGTCGCTATCCAGTAGTCTCAAGGTTATCAACTGTAGTATAGTTGCAACCGGTGGCAGCGATTTTGTCGGAGTATCTGCAAAGGATATTATGTCCGTTGTTCTTAGGGATAATGCCAGCAGAATCATACTGGCTCATAATCATCCCAACAGCGAGGCTTATCCATCAGCTGCAGATCTCAACTTCACTCTCGGCGTTTTGCAAATGTTACGCTCAATAGGCGTAAAATTTGTGGACCATATTATTGTGGGAGATGGGGATGTTGTCTCAATGCGTTGCATGGAGGACAGCAAAGGTTATTTTGATTAATTATCATCTTGTTGAGATTTTTCTTGACAAGATGATTTTTTGTTGGTATAATAGCAAGGCTTGACAAATGTTGAGCAATCCTTGCGCAAGGGAATTGCGCCAATTGTCCAGAAGGAGGTGCTAAGAATGGCATTAAGAAATTACGAAATCGTTATGGTTTATTCACTTTCCAAGGGTGAAGAGGCAGTAGAGGCTCTTAAGACCAAGTTTACTGACCTTATTTCTAAGAATGGCACTCTCGGCGAAGTTGAGGAGTGGGGCAAGAGAAAGCTTGCTTACCCAATCAACTACGAAACAGAGGGTTACTATGTTCTTATTAACTTCGCTTGTGAAGAATCATTCCCTGCAGAGCTCGACCGTGTAATCAACATTACCGATGGCGTTCTCCGTTCACTTATCGTCGCTAAGGGCGAGTAACAGGAGGTCTATCTATGATTAATATGGTTGCACTTATGGGCAGACTCACTTATGAGCCTGAGCTCAAGACAACACCATCGGGCGTATCGGTTATACGCTTTCAGATTGCTTGCGACAGATCCTACCAGAAGGCAGGGGAGGAGCGCAAGGCAGACTTTATTGATTGTGTTGCATGGAGACAGACAGCTGAATTTATCAGCAGATTTTTCCATAAGGGAAGTATGATTGCTGTGGAGGGTACACTCCAGACCAGCAATTACACCGACAAAAACGGTAACAATCGCAAGCAGGTTGAGGTTCTTGCCAACAACGTATCATTCTGCGGCTCTAAGTCCGAATCAGGCAACGCAGCAGCAGGTGGCTTCAGTCAGCCGGCGCCCAGTTATTCCAGCGCTGACAACAGCGATTTTGAAGAGATTGTTGACGATGACGACGACCTTCCATTCTAAGAAATTTTACTATACTCACTAAGGAGGAAAAGACCATGGCATATACTAAGGGCCCAAGAAAGAGCCGCAAAAAGGTTTGTCAGTTCTGCGTTGAGAAGGCAGAGGTTATTGATTACAAAGACGTATCTAAGCTCAGAAAGTTTGTATCAGAGAGATCAAAGATTCTCCCTCGTCGTGTAACAGGCACTTGTGCAAAGCACCAGAGAGAGCTCACTACAGCTATCAAGAGAGCTAGACACCTTGCTCTTCTCCCATATTCATCTGACTAATATATGGCTATCAGACCTCGACATTGTTCGAGGTCTTTTTTGTTGCAAAAATATTGTGTTTATGTTATTATTCAGTTGTGAATAATATAGAGAGGTGAAATTATGGTTACAAATATTACTGTTGACAATTTTGAGACAGAGGTGCTTCAGGCTGAGGGGAAGGTACTGGTTGACTTTTGGGCAGAGTGGTGCGGACCATGTATGATGCTGTCCCCGTTAGTTGATGAGGTTGCGGAGGAGATGGACGACATCAAGGTATGCAAGGTTAATTGCGATGAGGCAAGGGAGATTGCATTGCAGTATGGCATAATGTCCATTCCTACTTTGTTAGTTTTCCGGAATGGAGAGGTTGTTAACCAATCTATTGGTTTGATTGACAAACAGGACATCATAAATTTGGTAAAATAAGTAAAAAACGGCAGGTCTGCGATTGCATTCCTGCCGTTTTTTATTGTCCCAGCATTGACATTAGATTGCTCATAAATTCCTTGTCTTCGTCAGTGATTCTGAAGTTGGTGCGTATTTTGTTACCATCCGGGTCAGTGATGCTGATTTCCAGTACGGAGCCAACATCAACCTTGTGCATAGTACCCACCAGGAATCTTTTGAGCTTTGGGTGACGGGCGTTAAATTCTTTTACGCCGTCCTTTATTTTTAGTAACATCATTGGATTTATATTCATTTCTTTGCAACTCCTGTTATTACTTTGCGTATAATACATGGTGAAATATTGTGCCGTCGTTATTATGCTCGGCAAGTACCCTACGGTTATATTCTGCCTTGTTAAAGGTAGGAAAATATGTGTCCGCCGCAGGACATTCGTCCATAATTTCGGTCAGATACAGCTTGTCTGCCTGTGGCAAAAATTCTGCATACACCTTGCCGCCACCGATTATGAACACCTCATCACTATCAGCAATTGACAGCGCCTCATCCGGCGTGGTTACTACAGTTGCGCCATCTGCATTATAATTAGCATTGGAGGAGATTACGATGTTTTTTCTGTTAGGCAGTGCCTTGGGCAGGGACTCAAATGTGCGTCTGCCCATAATTACGGTGTGACCTGTTGTGGTTGCTTTAAAGAATTGCATATCTTCTTTGAAGTGCCATATTAGGTCGTTGCCTTTGCCAAGCTCATTGTTTTTGCCTATAGCGGCAATTATACTAATTGTCATATAATACACCTCTTACTGCGCGATAGGAAAACTGATTTTGCCCATGTGTTGGTAGTCAATCAGTTTTACGTCTTTGCAGTCGCGAGAATTGTCGAATTTGAAGAAATCGTCAACCTCCGGATTTAGCCACAGCTTTGGTGCCGGTAAGTCGCCGTTTGCATCCTGGCGAGCAATTTGTTCCTTAATGCCCTCCACCTGGTTTACATAGATATGGGCGTCCTTTATGCTCCAGTCGATAGTGCCCGGCTTGAGACCGCATACCTGAGCCAGCATACACAGCAGCACTGCGTATTGGGTTACATTGAATGGCAGACCCAGTGGTACATCACAGCTTCTCTGGTGTACCCAGCAGTTGAGGTATCCGTCGGTCACGTCCCACTCGCTGGACCATACACAGCTGGGCAATACCGCTGTGTCCAGATAGTCATTTTGCCACAGGGTCATCACCATGCGTCTGTCCTGGGGATTGTTTTTTAACTTATCAATCAGGTTTTGGGTCATCTGAAATTTGTTGACGATATAGCCGTATGCCGTGCCGATGGTGTGGGCATATTCCTTGCCGAAATCCTTGTGTACAGCCTGCTTTACCAGATTGCCGTTCTCGTCCGGAAGCATTTGCTCTGCGTGCCATACGCCGTTCTCGTCAATCTCCCACTCGTTCCATATCTTTACATCTCGTTGCTGAAGCCAGCGAACATCGTTGCTCTGTGCCTGATATATCCACAGCATCTCCAGTACAGCCTGTCGGATGAACAGTTGTTTTGTGGTGAGGATGGGAAACTCCTCTCTTAAATCAAAATGAAAGTGGTGTGAGGGCACCTTAATGGTGTTGGTGCCGGTGCGATTTTTAACCTCCGCGCCCTCGGACAATATCCTGCGACAGAGGTCCAGATAATCCTTGTCCCACTTGGACATATTATCACTCCTTACATGCAATGTAGTGCCGACTAATATTTTAATATAATGCTTTTGCAAAGTCAACCGAGGCACCGATTTTGACATTTTTTGTCACTATTCCCGTGGTAAAAACCGAAAAAATCTACTCATTGCACAAATTCAGATGTAAAACTTTGGCAATTATGACGGAGAGAGTTGCATTGACTATGTTTGCTTTATATTATATAATTTTCATAAGTAAAGTTATTAATAAATTATTAACGGCTTTACTAAAATATGAATTCATCGGAGGAGTATGAGATGAAATCGAATTTTTTGAAGAGGATGCTTAGTATCGCATTGGCAACGCTGATGGCGACAGTGGGTCTTGTACCTGCAGCCACGGTTTTTGCAGGCGACGGTGTAGAGGGTTACTATGACCTGCAGATTTTTTACAGCGACACCGACACCATTGTTCCTACTTATGAAGAGGATGGCGAGACCGAGTTCAAGCACTATCTTGTTGAGGGTGAGACCCTTCAGCTCAAGTACACCATCATCGACGGCTCAATGCCTAACAACGGCTATGTCAAGTGGTATAGCGAAGCTCCTGAGTTAGTTGATGTTGACCAAACAGGTAAGGTTAAGGGCTTTGACTCATCAAAGGGTGCCGTAATCAAGGCATGGCTAAATAATGAGGTAAGACCAACCCCTATTGTCGGTACGATTATGGCTACTATTATCGAGAAGGCACTGTTCAATGATTATGTTGACCTGGATACCATGGATACCGAGGCTATTTGTGATTTGGTTATTGCAGCCCTTGGCTCCGAGTCCATTCTTGCCGATTATATTGAGGCATATCAGGGCGACCTTGTTGATTCTCTAAGGGAGTATCTGGACAACATTAATTCGGACATTCACTGCCAGCTTTATGACGGAACAGGCACATTGGTTGCAGATGATGAGGTTCATTTTGTCGTTACCAAGAATGAGGAGTGGTATGCCGCATTCCTGCCCAACGGTACTCACATCACCAACAAAGGCGCAATACCTACCACTCAGGCTACGGGTAACGAAGTACAGCTGTATGCTCTCACCACACCACAGAGATTGAACTTCGGTACTCAGTATTCCGTAAAGTCCACATCAATCTTTTCCACCGGCAAGGTAGTTGCTACCGTAAGTGACGGCGGTCTGGTTAAGTTTAAAAACAAGGGCGAGGTTACCATTATGGCCTCACCTGACTCCGAGCAGGTTATCCAAAAGATTTTGGAAATGGTAAACTACTTCTATAAGTTGGAGAATACCGGCACGCTGAATACCGACAAGATTGCTAAGGTCTTGATTGAGTACATGGGTATTGATATGAACAGAGCAGTGCTGGCAGGTATTCTGGACGCTTGCTTTGCTATCTACCAGATAGTGGGCGATACTGCCGACCCGGTTCAGTTAACTGCAACAGCGGCAGAAGTTCTCGCCAATCTCGTACTCCAAATGGCATACAATGATTCCATCACCTTTACTGTAGTTGATTCCCAACCAATCACAGCATTTGACATTGAGGGTATCACCACTGTCAAGGAAGGTGCTATGACCCAGTTGACAATAGGCAATATGGAGCCGTCAACCGGTAACAAGAGCGATATTGTCTGGTCGTCTTCTGACCCGAATATCGCATCTGTGGATGAGCACGGTGTAGTAACCGGCTTGGATGCCGGCGGCTCTCTTGGTGAATTATCAAAGCAGACGGTAACGATTACTGCTGTATCTACCACCAACAACGTAATACGAACTGTGGAGGTTACTGTTACCGGTAAGACAGGCAAGTATTTGTCGGCAGTAGATATTAACGGAAAGAAGGTTGTAGGCATCGGCGCAGAGGCCGACTACACCTATACAGTATATCCGCAGCGTGTAGCAGACAGCGAAAATCTGTACATAACCTGGGGTATGCAGACGGGATATGATGAGGATAACAACCCTGTGTACGAGTGGGCTGAGGATGGCAAACCCGTTACTGACGGCGTAGGCACAATTAACGCCAAAGGCCACTATGTTGCAGTGGGCGGAGGCAACTCCACCATTGCTTTGCAGGCTCGTACGGGATATTATTTATCTGACGGCTCATTCTACGAGATTAGCTCAAAAATTGCCACAAAGGACATACTCACCGGTATCGCAGTGGATAGCATCAATATTGCCGCAACCGGCGCTACCGGCTCAGGCGCATCATTGGATACCCATAATACAATTACCATTGCCGGCAAGGATTATGAGTACTATACAGTTAACACCGGTGTTGGCGAGGCTTATTACCAGCGTGGTGCAGTGGTTACTGCCGATGTGTATCCGGCAGATGCTACCGACCCTACATTGACTTGGGTATGTGACAACAGTAACTTTAGTGTAGAGGCTAGTGAGGACACTCACACCATTACCATTTCTCACAAGGCCGGTAACGAGATTGCAGAGACCTTTAACTTGTATGCACTGTCCAGCGATGGCGATGTAAAATCCAATGTAATTACCGTATGTGTTACTCGTAACACTGCTATTGATAATAAGATTGACCAGGATTCTATTACCCTAATTAACGGCAAGGATACCGAGGCAACCCATACCATGAGTTATAAGGGCTCTTGGACAGGTACAGCTTATGCTTGCTACAGTGCTAACTGGTATTCCTCGGATGAGGAGATATTTACCGTTACAGGCAAGGGTAACGAAAACAGTGACGCAATAATTCACGCCAATGATGTGGGCACGGCTACTCTGTACTGTGTATCAGCCGACGGCGGTATCACAGACAGATGTACCGTTACTGTCAAGCCGGATAAGTCCCGACTTAAGAGTATCATAAATCTTTGTGAAAAAACCATTGTGCTCCAAACTCCGGAGAACAAGTCCGACTACAAAAAATATATGAAGAAGCTGGATTTGGCTTATTCCGTATATTATGAGCAGGATATGGCTTCCCAGTTGACAGTTGACACCTATGCAGACGCTTTGCTGCAGGCGTTCATCAAGGTGGGCGGATTTGTAGGCATCAGCCGTGTGGATGTTCGCGGCACCAATGACTCAGTACTTAAGGACAACAGAGTTACTGTCAGTGTAGGCTCCACCACAAGCTATAAGAATTACAGCTACGACTTTGATTACGATGTTTATCCGGCGTCAGCTATGTATAGCAGTGTAGAGTGGTCCAGCTCCAACGGCGACATTGCTGTTGACAAGAACGGTGTGTGCACTCCTACTGTCAATGACCCATGCACTGCAGTAATCACTTGTACGATTACCGACTATAGCGGCAACAAGGTGTCTGACAGCGCAACAGTATCCTTTGCCAGAACGCAAGCAACTGGAGTGACATTGGATGTTACCGATATTCCATTAGGAAAGATTGGCGAAACCGCAACACTGACACCTACTGTCAGCCCTGTCAATGTGCTGGGCAACTCAACTGCGTCAGTGCAGAATGTTGAGTGGTATTCCACCAATCCTGCAATCGCATCTGTGGATAATAACGGCGTAGTAACATTTAATTACGGTGGCGACTGTGTTATCGTATGTACTACCGCTGACGGTGGATATACAGCAGAATGTACCGTACATGTAATTACCAATTACAGCAAATTGCAATTACTTGTAAATCAATACACAGACCTAAACCTAAACAAGGATAGTTATTACCCGGAGACCTGGGAGGTATATGAGCAGGCTATGGCTGATGCAACCGATATGCTTAGCCACAGAACTTATACCCAGGTTCAGGTTGACGATATGTACAAGCGACTGGAGAGTGCATTTAACGGACTAAAGAAATATGTGTTCATAAAGAATGTTGAGCTCTACCTTGACGGTGAGGCAACTTCTGAGTTTTATCAGTACGACCTGTCCCTGCTCAAGGACGGCCTTAGCTATAAGAATGCTGTACTGGACCTGAATGTCAGACTTTATCCAAACAATGCAACCTACACGGCAGTTAGGTGGGAGTCATCCACTGACGAAATTTCTGTTACCACAGACGGTAAGTGCTCACCAACCTCCAACAAGTCCTGCTACGGTAGTATCACTTGTACTGTTGTAGACCACTTTGGTCAGGAATTTACAGACAGTGTTTGGGTATCATTCTCATACTATCCGGTAACGGGAGTAGTACTTAGCGAGGACTCAATATCCGGCGAGATTGGTACAACATACAAGCTTAATGTTACTATTGAGCCTACCGGTTCATCATTAACCCATGTGGGCGCTGCCGCAATCCAGGATTATTACTGGGAGAGCGACGACACTAACATCGCTACTGTTGATGAGAATGGCGTTGTTACATTCCGCAGCGCAGGCTCTACCTTTGTACGCTGTGTATCCTATGACGGCGGTATAAGTGGCCAGTGCGCGGTATCATCTGCCGGCGACCGTAAAGCCCTAAAGGCTGCATTGAGCCAGTACAAGGATGTGGACTACACCCAGTATCAGTATGAATATGCTATGGCATTTATTGACGCCTATGCTGATGCCCAGGATGTGCTCACTGATATGACCAAGACACAGGAGCAGATTGATGAAGCAACCGATCAACTGACATCTGCGGGTGAGGCATTGCTGGCACATCCTAATATTGCAGTAGAAAATATTGCTATATCTTACACCACAACAAAGAAGCCGTTGACCGGTTCGTCTTCAACAGTGGCTACCGGTACTGTGGGTAGCAATAATGCCCTGTCAGTAAATCTTGATGACGGTAACTACAGCAATTATAACAACTATAACTGGGTAGTACTGACTCCTTCTGTAGAGCCCGGCAACGCAATGTACAAGAGCATTGCCTGGAGAGTTGACGCTGCCAGCAATATGGATACGGCTATTAACAGTGATTCCATCCAGCTGACACCTAAGAAGACGGGCAGCGCCGGTTATGCAAGAGTTACCATCACTACTACCGACTACTTTGATAGAACTGTGTCACGCACGGTTGATGTTGTATTGGCAGATGTTACTTGTACCGGACTTAATGTAACCGACACAAATATTACAATGCTGGCAACCGATGCTTCACGCCAGATTGATTATTCCGTTGAGGGCGAGCCCGATATTGATACGGTAGAATTTGTATCCTCAAATCCAAATGTTGTTACTGTAAACAGCACAGGAGTGCTGACTCCGGTGGATAAGGGTAGTGCTACTGTTACAGCCACCACATTGGATGGCGGATATAGCAAAAAGATTTTTGTTGAGGTACAGACAGACTTCTCTGTATTGGCAAGCAAGGTTAAGACATACGGTGACCACCTCAACAGCATTGCTGACTATACCTATACCGAAGAGACTTTGTCTGTGCTGGCACAGGAGATTGCCGACTCCGATGTTATTGTAAAAGAGGGCAAGGCTACTCAGGCAGAGGTTAATCAACATATTGCCGCTATAGATGCAGCCTATGCAGGACTTATTAGGTACGTACCTACTACAGGTGTGGATATTACTTACCAAAAGAGTGACAATATAACCACTCCAAATCCGGGATACATTCGTTATACCGGTGCAGCTCTGAACAACTGTGAGATTGTTCTTCAGGCCAACGAGCTGCCTGCACAGAGTGTTTACACCGACATTAAGTGGGAGTCAGACAACGAGAACATCACTGTTTCCAACCGTGGTGTCGTAACCAACACTTCGGCAAATGCCGGCGTTGCAAAGATTACCTGCACAGTAACCAATATCAACGACGAGAGCTACATCAAGACAGTAAATGTATCATTTGTCAGATTTGGCGTTACCGGTGTAACCTTTGAGGACGAGATGATATTCGGTGCACCTGCTGAGGTTAAGCCGGTTAAGGCAAACTTAGGTCTCAGCAGCTTGGCTGTAACAGGTACTTGTGTAAAGGATTGCATCTACACCTCATCTGACGAGAGTGTGGCAACTGTTGACGAGTCCGGTAATGTTACATTCCTGACCCAGGGTACATCTGTTATCACCGTTACTGCCAAGGATGGTGGTTATGTGGGTACAATCAATGCGTACACCACTTGGGATACAGGTGCGCTGCAGGAGGCAATCGCTCAGGCAGAGCTGATTACCTATACAGACTATGAGTATGAGTACGGTACAGCGTTTAACAACGCATATCTGGCAGCCAAGGATGTGTACGCCAATGTGTACGCAACCCAGGATGAAATCAATGAGGCTTGCAGTAATTTGCAGGAGGCAATGACCGATTTGGAGGGACATCCGTTCATTCCTGCAAAGATTACCTTCAAGACAGGCAGCATTACACTGATAAAGAACAATGCTTATGCAGTGGATGCAAATAACCAAATCAATGTGAGATATGTTGTGAATGCTGACGCTATGTACAAGAGCATTACTCTTTCGATACTGGACAATCCGGACGCAACATATACAGCAAACGGCACCTCAATGACTATTACCAGAAATGCTGATAGCAATATAACAGTTACTGTTATGGCAACTGTAGTAGATACCTATGACAGAGAGACAGTAACATGGATGCCGATCAACTTGGTAGATAATGTAATTAATATTGATACTATTGAGCTTACTTGTGACGGAGTTGCAGTTGATGGTACTGTAACCAAGACAGGATACAATCTTACTTACTCAGACTTTACCGGTATCCAGATGGGTTATGTAACAACTCCTGCAAACGCAACAGAGCCTACATCAGTTAAGTGGACATCTTCTGCACCTGATTATGTTACTATTGATTCAAACGGCAAGGTTGAACTGACTATTAAGGGCAAGGCAAAGGCAATCAATGTATCCAATATTACCTGTACTGTAACTAATAATGACGGTACGTCAGTAACAAGCACTGTACAGTTGATTATCTCACGTAGGGAGAGTGTATAGTATGAAGCACATCAAAAAATACATATCCTCACTTTTGGCAATCAGTATGGTGGCCGGCAGTCTCACAGTGGGACTGCTGGCATACGGTGCTGACGCAGTGGCTATTGATTCTGCCAATTTTCCCGACAAGAACTGGCGCATTGTTGTCAGCAATGAATATGACGGCGACGGCGACGGCTTTTTGTCCCTGGATGAGAGACAGACAACCGAAATCAGTCTTAGCGCCTTGCTGGAGAATTATTGTGGCGAGACTGCTGAAATCTATGACCTCACCGGTATAGAATATTTTTCTAACCTCAAGAGGTTGTACTGTGGTGGTGTAGGACTGGAGTCGTTGGATGTATCCGGACTCAGCAATTTGGTTCAGCTTACCTGCCAGGGCAACAATATGACAACCCTGAACTTGGGCACACAGAACAACCTAACTTGGCTTAATTGTGCAAGTAATGATTTGACTGTATTGGATGTCAGCGGATGCACCGCACTGACCAGACTTAACTGCCAAATCAATAGCCTTGTATCACTGGACGCTACTGCTTGTGTTAATTTGGAAGAGCTGTTTTGTCAGCAAAATGAGTTATCAAGCATCAATCTTCGCGGTCTTACAGCTTTACAGACAATATATTGTGCCAACAATCATTTGTGGGAGCTGGATTTGTCTACAAATTCCGGACTTCAGGAAGTCACTTCCTATATGTTGGACAACCAGACGGTGGATGCAGTTGCGGAGAGTGAGGGCGGCGAGATTTCTATTGCTCATGACTTTATTCGAGAGGACCGTGTTGTGTCAACCTCATTTGATGAGGGCGAGGGAAATAACAAGGTTCCGGGATTTAGTGCGGGATATTTTGTAACTCATGACCCGGAAAAAATCCTGGATGGAGTGGACTATAAGTATTATACAGGCAATAGCAGTACTGATAATATGAGTGTACATATAAATGTTTCCCGTGCATTCCATGTAGTCAGATATTACCTGGATGAGACTATGACTTCTGTGTATGATAGCCAGGTAGTGATGTCGGGCGAAGATGCTGTACCGCCGGAGATTACTGAGGCTCCCACTTGCAAGACTTTTGCAGGATGGTCCCGGGATGCAAAGGGTGTTACTGCAGATATGGACATATATGCCCTGTGGGATGCAAAGCATAATTATGTGTTCGTATCATTTAAGCATGGCGTGGTACAGGTTCAGTGTGCCGATTGCCAAATTGAGGACACCTTGGACTTTATGGATTCCTTTGGTGCATCCGAGGGAGATTCAAATTATATGGAAGAACTGGATGTAGTCACTGACGGATTTATTAACGCCAAGGATTATGCAAAGTTGTCCAAGGATTATAGATATAGTTAATATGTAAATAATACAAATAAAGAGGCTTAACGGCCTCTTTATTTTTTGCATATTTTTATGACCATAAAATACGAAATGAGCAAAAATGAGCATAGCGTATCCTATATTATTGCTATGTGCACAAAGAAAACAGTGGATATTGGTAGTTATTGACGAGAATTATTGCTCACTATTGACTGATTGTGAGCGTTATTGTACAATTTGGGTAAAGAAAGGCATTAGGTGATCACAAATGTTAACACAGGACAGAAGAACACAAATAATTGAACTGCTGCGACAGAGAGGCTCGGCAACAGTAACCGAGTTGGCAGAAAGATTCGACACCAGCGAGTCAACCATCAGGCGTGACCTGGTGGCACTGGCACAGCTGGGTAGAGTGAACAAGGTGCACGGAGGCGCAACAGTGTCTCATCAGGAATTTTTGCCAAATGAGAATAATATGGAGCAAAAAGCTCTCCTGAACACTGCCGAAAAGACTGCCGTAGCCAAATATGCAGCCGGTCAAATTGATGATAGTGATTTTGTATTTATCGACGCCGGCACCACTACATATCTAATGACAAAATATATAGAGAATAGCGGCGCAACATTTGTTACCAACGGCATCGCTCACGCCAAGGAGCTGGCCTCCAAGGGATGCAGAGTTTTTGTTATCGGCGGAGAGCTAAAGAGCACCACAGAGGCCATTATCGGTCTGGTGGCTGCCACTAATCTGCAAAAATATAATTTTAGCAAGGCTTTTATCGGCAGCAACGGAGTCAGCGATAAGCAGGGCTTTACTACTCCGGATACCGAGGAGGCAATGCTAAAGGCTGTGGCTATGGAGCGTAGCTTTGTGTCATACGTGTTATGTGACCATACCAAGTTTGGTATGGTGACGGCAGTATCCTTTGCTCCTATCGACAGTGCTTGCATAGTATGTGATTATTGTCCTGATGATAAGCTGAAAGAAAAGACCATAATCAAAGAGGTGGGATAGAATGGTATATACAGTTACATTAAACCCGGCGCTGGATTATGTAATGCGGGTTGGAAAATTGAGATATGATGATATCAACCGTACCACTACAGAGGAAATATATTATGGTGGTAAGGGCATAAATGTGTCCGCTATACTGTCTCGGTTGGGGATAGAAAATACGGCGTTGGGATTCCTGGCAGGTTTTACCGGCAAACAATTGGAGAAAATGCTGGTTGATGACGGAATTAATTGTGATTTTAATTATCTTAAAACTGGTAACACTAGAATTAATGTAAAAATAAAGGCAGATACCGAGCTGGATATTAACGCCTGTGGACCTGATATAAACAGCACAGACATTGAGGCTCTCCTAACAAAGCTGGAGGGCATACGGTCGGGGGATTATCTTGTGCTGGCGGGCTCAATTCCGGGCACTCTGCCGGATGACATCTACCGGCGTATGCTGTCCCGTATAGCAAACAGAGGGGTGAATATTGTGGTGGACGCAACAGGTGACCTACTGCTGAATGTGTTGCAATACAAACCATTTTTGGTAAAGCCTAATCACCACGAGCTGGGAGACCTGTTTGGGGCCACTGTCAATACCGATGAGGACATTATTAGATATGCAAAAAAGCTACAGGATATGGGGGCTGCAAATGTGCTGGTATCCCGTGCCTCAAAGGGAGCAATGCTAATAGATGAATATGGTAACAGCCATAGTATAGGAGTAGCACCCGGAGAGCTGGTAAATTCTGTTGGCTGTGGGGATAGTATGGTAGCCGGTTTTTTGGCAGGGTATATAGAAAAAAATGATTATGCCTATGCTCTCAAGCTGGGTTCTGCCTGTGGCAATGCCACAGCATTTAGCCGGGAACTGGCAACTAAGGACGAAATTATTGCCGTGCTTGATAACGGCTTTAATGAATAATAAATATTCTTTTTGGAGGATTTACTATGAGAATCATAGACTTGCTAAAGAGAGATGCAATTGAACTAAACACCTCGATTGCATCAAAAAGCGAAGCTATTGACAAATTAGTTTTGCTGCACAACACTGTTGGCAATCTGGCAGATGTTGATACCTACAAGCAGGCCATTCTTACCCGTGAGGAGCAGGGTACGACTGCTATCGGAGAGGGAATTGCAGTACCCCATGCAAAGTCGGATAGCGTAAAGGTACCGGGTCTTTCTGCAATAACTATACCTACCGGAATTGATTACAATGCACCGGATGGAAAGGTATCCAATATTCTGTTTATGATTGCGGCGCCTATGGATGGGGATATGCATTTGGAGATATTGTCCCGACTGATGGTTATGCTTATGGAGCCGGAATTCTGCAATGCTTTGAGAGGGGCAAAAACTCCGGATGAGTTCCTTAGTATTATTGATGCAAAGGAGAGGGAAAAGTATCCTGATGAGCCTAGGGTGGAATCTGCTGCAAAGCAGGGATACAGAATCCTGGCAGTTACGGCTTGTCCTACCGGTATTGCTCACACATATATGGCTGCGGAGGCTTTGGAGAAAGCCGGAAAAGAAATGGGGTATCTTCTCAAAGCAGAGACAAACGGCTCGGGCGGTGCAAAGAATGTACTCACCAAGCAGGAGATTGCTCAGTGCGACGGTATTATCATCGCAGCTGACAAGAATGTGGACATGACTCGTTTTGACGGAAAGCCTGTGGTAAAGGCGTCGGTATCTGCCGGTATCAACAAACCACAGGAGCTTATCCAAAAGATTGTTGACGGCAAGGCTGCCGTTTACCACGCAGAGGGTGGCAAGGCAGAGACTGCCGATGATGACGAAAAGGAGACCTTTGGTCACCAACTGTACAAGCACCTGATGAATGGTGTATCTCACATGCTGCCATTCGTTGTGGGCGGAGGTATCCTGATTGCATTAGGCTTTTTGATTGACACAATTGCAGGCAACGCAAATGTGGGCGGTACATTCGGTTTTACAAGCCACGCTGCTGCTGTGCCGTTTTGGATTGGTAAGGTTGCATTCGCATTTATGCTGCCGATTTTGTCAGGATATATAGCAGAGTCAATTGCTGACCGTCCCGGTTTGCTGCCGGGTATGCTGGGTGGCATGATTGCAGCTAACGGCTACACCTTTCCTGCCTTTTTTGAGAACAATGACATCAAGGGCGACGGCTCTGCCGTATCAGGATTTCTTGGCGCATTGCTGGCAGGCTTCCTTGCCGGTATCGTAATTAACCTGCTTAAAAAAGCATTCTCCTGGATTCCGGAGGCAATGGATGGCATCAAGCCGGTATTCCTTTATCCACTGTTCGGTGCGTTTATCGTAGGCGCGATTATGTGCCTGATAAACCCGGCAATCGGCGCTCTCAACACAATCCTGGCTAACTTCCTTAGTTCTATGGGTTCTGTCAGCAAATTGCTCCTGTCCATTGTGCTGGCAGCAATGATGGCTACTGATATGGGCGGCCCATTCAATAAAGCTGCGTATGTTTTTGGCACTGCCGCAATTACCAGTGGCGACACATGGATTATGGCTGCTGTTATGATTGGCGGTATGGTGCCTCCTATCGCAATCGCCATTTCCACTATGATTAGCAAAAACAAGTGGACTGACGAGGAGCGCAAGAACGGTCCTGTAAATTACCTGATGGGTCTGTGCTTTATTACCGAGGGTGCAATCCCTTATGCTGCTGCTGACCCACTGAGAGTTATCCCATCCTGTATGGTAGGCTCTGCTGTTGCAGGGGCACTGACATCAATATTCAATGTTGCTTGTCCTGCACCTCACGGCGGAATATTCACCTTTATCGTATGTGATAACCCACTGCTTTATGTAGTAGCGCTCATTGCCGGCTCTGTAGCAGGTGCATTCATGCTGTCCATACTGAAAAAGGACAGAACAAAGGCTTAATCGACAAATATTAATAGGGGCGACTCTCGTCGCCCCGCGGATAATATGAGAGGTATATATTATGGTATCAAAGAATTTTACAATCAAAAACAAAATGGGCTTTCACATGCGCCCCGCAAACCTATTTGTAACAAAGATGACTACTTTTCAGAGTGATGTGTTCATAGTGTTCGGAGACAAGAGGGTTAATGGCAAGAGCATTATGAATATTATGGCTGCTTGTATTAAGTGTGGCAGCGATATTACTGTGGAATGTCAGGGCGCTGATGAAAAAGAAATGCTGGCAGCGGCTACCGAAATGATTGAATCAGGCTTTGGAGAAGAATAACATTACGAGGTAACTATTATGCTAAAGGGAATTGGCGCATCACAGGGTTACGGCATTGGTAATGCTGTGATAATCAGGGACATAAATCTGGACTATTCTGCAGTAAAGTATTCTACAGCCGAAAAAGAAAAGGCCAGACTTCGCAAGGCTGTGGACGAATACATCGCTGAAACAACAGCACTGACCGAGGAACTAAAAAAGAATGCCGGTGAGCATGAGGCTGAGATTTTGCAGGGTCATCTTGTGATGTTGCAGGACCCGTTTATGCTATCACAGATGGAGGACAATATTGATGGCGGTGCTGTGGCAGAGGCCGGTGTGGATGTTGTGTGCAATATGTTCGTAGATGTGTTTTCAGGTGTTGATGACGAGCTAACCCGTCAGCGCGCCTCGGATGTAAGGGACATTCGCGATAGTCTGTTGCGTCTGCTGTTGGGAGTGCAGAGCGTGGATATATCCGCCGTGCCAATGGGCTCAATACTTATCGCCAAGGATTTTACTCCTTCTATGACCTCCCAAATCAATAAGGACAATGTTGTGGGCATCGTAACGGAGATTGGTGGCGTAACCAGTCATAGCGCAATACTTGCCAGAGCAATGGGAATCCCTGCTGTATTGTCGGTTCCTAACGCAGTTGACAAGCTGATTGACGGCCAAGAGCTGATAGTGGACGGGTTTAAGGGCAAGGTAATCGTTGAGCCGTCCGTTGCCGAATTGTCCCTGTACGCCGGTAAGCAGAGAGTATTTATTGAAGAAAAGGAGAGCCTGACAGAGTATTTTGGTCGGGAGGCTATTACCCGGTCGGGTGTAAAAAAGAAGGTGTACGGCAACATTGGTAATCCGGAGGACGCCCAAAATGTTATACAAAACGGTGGCGAGGGTATAGGACTGTTTCGTACAGAGTTTTTGTTTATGGGCAGGGACAGCCAACCAACCGAGGACGAGCAATATGAGGCATATTCTACCGTAGCCAGAGCAATGGACGGAAAAGAAATTATTATTCGTACGCTGGATATCGGCGGAGACAAGGCAATAGACTATTTGGATATTGCCAAGGAGGACAATCCGTTTTTGGGTCATAGGGGCATTAGATACTGCCTTGACCATCCGGAGCTATTCAAGACACAGATTAGAGCCATATTGCGTGCGGCAGTCCTCGGTGATATAAAGATTATGCTCCCGCTGGTAACCACAGTGGATGAGGTTAGGTCTGCCGGAGAGATTGTGGAGGAGTGCAAGGAGGAGTTGTCCAATGCCGGCATTAGATATGCCGATGTCAAGCTGGGTGTTATGATAGAGACTCCATCTGCTGCACTTATATCCGACCTACTGGCAAAGGAGGTAGATTTTTTCTCCATCGGTACAAACGACCTTACAGGCTACACAATGGCTGTGGACCGTGGCAACACTGCTGTGGCACATCTGTACGATGTTATGCAGCCGTCAGTTCTGCGTGCCATTGAGATGACCATTAAAAACGGTAAGGCAGCCGGTATTATGGTGGGTATGTGTGGCGAGGCTGCCGCCGACCCTGAATTACTGCCTATGCTGGTGGAGTGGGGACTGGATGAGTTTTCTGTAACTCCGTCATCAATCCTGGCTACCAAGCGCAGTATTTGTCAATGTGAATAATTATTTGACTCCACTCAAGATGGGTGGAGTTTTTTATACCTTGAATCAAGTATTGGAAGAATATGTGCTTATTCAGGTTTAGTGCATATTTTTGCAAAAATAAATTTTTTTGCCTATTTTTCGGTCCAAATATACATTAAAAGTGAATAAAATCCCGTTTTTCAGCCTAATTATGGAAGGACTTCTTGGCAAGGACTTCTGTGATTAGGCTTTTTTGTTGAAGGGAGATTGAGTTTTATGGCAAGGAGAAAGCGCAGTATTGACGACCAAATAAAGGAGGGCTTGACGGCACTGGCATTTGGGGATGTTAGCGATGCAGTCAGTCTGCTGTTTATGACTGATGAGCAGATAGTCCAGAGCTTAGGCAAGCTGAATTTAATCAATGTCAGTGAGATAAAGCGACCGCGGGGCGGGGGTATGGAAATCAAGTTTTTTGACCGTATCAAGGCTTGTGAGCGATTGGCACAGCACCGGTCCGGTGGCAATGACAGCGGGCTGAGCTTTTTTGCCGCCCTGGAAAAGGGAGCGCAAAATATGGCGCAGTGTGATAGCGATGACTGAATTTTCTGCATTTTCGCCAAAGCAGATGACAGCCTTGACCTGGTGGTGTCGCACCAGCCCCTATGCCAACAGGAACGGCCTGATATGCGACGGTGCTGTGCGCAGCGGCAAGACGCTGTGTATGTCCCTGTCCTTTGTATCATGGGCGTTTTACAATTTCGGTGATACATCCTTTGCGCTGTGTGGCAAGACCATCACCTCTCTGAGACGGAATGTGGTAACACCCATGGTACCAATATTGACCGGTCTTGGCTTTTCCGTCAGCGAGAGGATTAGTCGCAATTATTTGGAAATCAAAAAGGGCAATGTAAAAAACAGATTTTATCTGTTTGGTGGCAGGGACGAGAGCTCTGCGTCACTTATTCAGGGTATGACCCTGGGAGGTGTCCTCTTTGACGAGGTTGCGCTGATGCCACGCTCCTTTGTGGAGCAGGCGCTGGCAAGATGCTCTCTGGACGGCTCACGATTTTGGTTTAACTGCAATCCGGAGCACCCATTTCATTGGTTCTATAATGAGTGGATAAAAAAAGCTGACGAAAAGGGTATGCTCTATCTCCATTTTACCATGAACGACAATCCATCCTTATCAGCAGAAATAAAAGCCCGATACAAAAATCTATACTCAGGTGCATTTTACCAGCGATTTATCGAGGGCAAATGGGTGGCTGCCGACGGACTTGTGTACCCTATGTTTGACGGTGCACGGCATATCCGTAGTTCAGGGGACTATACCCAATACTATCTGTCCTGTGATTATGGCACGGTTAATCCATTTTCGTTAGGGCTGTGGGGCAAGTCAGGGGACAAGTGGTATCGCATAGATGAGTACTATCATTCCTCCCGAGACAGGGGTGTGCAATTAACGGATGAGGAATACTATGCTCAGCTAAAGCACTTGGCAGGCGACAGAGTTATCACTGCGCTGATTATTGACCCGTCGGCGGCCTCTTTTATCGAGACGGTGCGCAGACATGGTGAATACAGGGTGATTAAGGCGGACAATGATGTGCTCAAGGGCATCAATCGAGTGTGCCAAGCTCTAAAGGATGAGGAGTTCTATATCTCCCCATGCTGTACCGACGCTATACGGGAGTTCTCTGTTTATCGCTGGGACAATGACATAAAGCGAGATGCACCAAAAAAGGAAAATGATCACGCAATGGATGACATTAGGTACTTTGTCCAAACCGTTATTGACGGTGACAGAGACGACTATTCGTTTTCCATTGCAGTAGAAAGGAAGTGAAGCCTTGGGCATATTAAGACGAGAAAAAAAGAGCGACGCTCCAAAAAACACCTCCAGTGTGCAGACCTGTACCCTCAATGCTCATCCCTTTTATCTTATGAATGGGTACACTCCGTTGGCTGATGTAAACAATCGAGTATATGCTTCTTTGCGAGAGGGCGTGCCTATTATCGACAGCGCTATCAACAAGATTGTTCGCCTTATGGGTGGATTCAGATTTGTTACCGGTGACGATGGTCTGGATGACCGTATCAACAGCTTTTTTGATTCGGTTACTGTCGGCGGCAATCAGCAGGGATTACAGACCTTTGTAGATAACTATATGTCACAACTGCTGACCTACGGCACGGCTATTGGCGAGATGCTGGTGGATGATGATTGCTTTTACGGGTTGTACAATGCCGGCTTGGACAATATTGATGTCAAGCGTGGCAAGGGTCTGGAACTGGAGTTTTACAACACCGGCACCGGTACACCTGTTCAGATACAGGATGCGGACAGATTACTGTTTTCGGTAATTAACCCGGAGCCGGGCAAAATATTGGGCACCAGCTTGCTTAGGGGATTGCCCTTTGTCAGCGATATTTTGCTGACTATATACAACACCATTGGCACCAATTGGGAGCGTGTGGGTAACCTGCGATATGCTGTGACTTACAAGCCCCAGAGCGACGGAACGGACAAGGCGTTTGCAAAGGAGAGAGCCAACCAAATGGCTTCAGCCTGGAAGGACGCTATGAGCAGCAAGGACGCTGTAAAGGATTTTGTGGCTGTGGGTGACGTAAAGGTTAGCGTTATCGGTGCCGACAATCAGGTGCTGGACAGCGAAATTCCTGTACGCCAAATGCTGGAGCAGATTATCGCCAAGACCGGACTTATGCCGTATATGTTTGGACTTAGCTGGTCTTCTACAGAGAGGATGAGCCAGCAGCAGGCGGATATACTCACCACAGAATTGCGGGCATACAGGAGAGTAATAACTCCTGTGCTTAACAGGATAGCCACAGCCTACCTTGGTACCGTAGGATATTACGGTAATGTAGATGTGCAGTGGGATGAGATTACTTTGCAGGATGCCACAGAGCAGGCTCAAGCAAGACTTTACAATGCCGAGGCAGACAAAATCATTAAGGAGGCAGAGGAATGAGCAATAGTCTAATCCAAAAGAGCGTTGCAACACCGGAGGATATGCAGCTGATAAGTACTTATGCTCGCAGGGAGCTGGCGCCGGAGGAGGTATATATCTTCAGCGTCAGTCTGTGCAACAATGATATTGACCGTGACTACGAGCGTTTTTCTGTGGAGGCGTTGGAGCAACTGGCACCTATGTTTGTGGGTAAGACGGGTATCAGTGACCATTCAATGCGAAGTGCAGACCAGAGAGCGCGAATATTCGATACCTATGTGGAAAAGCAGGAGGGCAGGCTTACCGGTGACGGACAGCCACTGTATTGTCTTATGGCCAGAGCGTATATGCTGAATAATGATGCCAACCGTGGACTCATTGACGATATTGATGCCGGCATAAAAAAGGAAGTATCCGTGTCATGCTCAATGGCAACAGCAGTATGCTCCATTTGCGGCGAGGACCACAGAACCTCTCAATGCCGGCACATTAAGGGCAAAAAATACGGCAACAAGGTGTGCCATACAATTTTGTCAGAGCCAACGGATGCTTACGAATTCAGCTTTGTTGCAGTACCGGCTCAGCGAGAGGCAGGAGTAACAAAAGCGTTCAGTATTAAGGAGGATGTAGATATGGATGAGATTATCAAGTCAATCGGAGTTTGTGACAGCGAGCTCACTATTACCAAATCCCAGGCCAGGGAATTGTCATCATATATTGACGGTCTTCGCCGGGACGCGCTCCTGGGCGAGGAGTACAAAAAGCAGCTGGCAAAGGAGGTAGTTGCTTTGTTTAGTAACGCCTTTCCGTCCATGGACAAAAAGCTGTTTGGCTCAATTACAGCTGTTATGACTACTGATGAGCTATTGGGATTCCGTGACGGTATGAAAAATGCAGGGACAAAAAAATCAATGTCTCCACAGCTGCTGCCACAGGAAAAAACAAAAAACAACAACTATTCAGAGTTTAGAATTTAGGAGGAATAATTATGATTTCATACAAGGGATACGATTCACAGGTTATCACCATGCCAAAATCAGACGCCGATATTAAGCCCGGCGATGCAGTGACTGTTGCACAGGACGGCACAGTTGTTTTGGCAACAAACAGCCAAAATATCATTGGCATTTGTACTACCGTAAGAGGCGAATATATCGGTGTTCAAACTGAGGGCTATGTTGAGGCTCGATATGTTGGTACGGCACCAAAATGCGGCTTTGTTGAATTTATCGGTGACGGCAAGGGTGCTGTGCAGATTGCAGCAACTTCTGCTCAAAAAGGTGTATTCAGCAAGGTGCTGACAGTAGATACAAGCAATAAGATTGTTGGCTTTATTCTTTAATTATTCACGAGGAGGAATTTTAATATGTCATACGATAATATAAGATTGGACAAGGGTCTTTACACCTCATCAAAGGGCTTTAATGCAGCTCTTGAGGATATTGACCCATCCGAAAACTACAAGGGTACAGAGCTTGAGGGTCTGGATGCGTATCAGCGCCAGCTTAAGAGATTCGACATCAAGGTGTCAGGTGTAAATTCTGACCCGGTATCAAAGTTTTTTGCTACCACTGATTCTGCGGCACTCTTTCCGGAGTATATTTCCCGTGCAGTACGCCAGGGTATTAATGAGTCAAACATTGTGGAACAGATTGTTGCCAGTGTAACAAAGGTTGATTCTCTGGATTATCGTGCTATCGAGAGTGTTAGCAACGAGAATCCCAATGCTGACGATGTAATTGTTGAGGGTGCATTTATTCCTGAGACTACCATCAAGACAAAGGAAACTCTAACCCCTCTATACAAGCGAGGCAGAATGCTCACAGCATCATACGAGGCCATCAAATCTCAGAAGCTTGACATCTTTACCGTAGCACTAAAGCAGATTGGCGAGTACATCTCCGCATGCCAGCTAAGGGACTGTGTACAGTCAATGCTAACAGATGATATTGAGGTTATCAATTTTGAGGATGCCGAAAAGGGCGTTCAGTACACCGACCTTGTTAAGCTATGGAACTCGTTTAATCCATACAGTATGTCCACTATGCTTGTTGACTCCCAGACTATGGCCAACCTTCTTAATCTTCCGGAATTTAAGGATGCAAGAGCAGGTCAAACATTTCATGGTACCGGTGCGCCTATCACACCTATGGGCTCACAGGTATTGTGTGTACCAATGACTTCCGACCGATCAATTATGGCACTGGACAAGCGATATGCAGTTGAGATGGTACAGTTTGGCGATATTGTTACTGATTTTGACCGCCTTATTGACCGTCAGTTGGAGAGAGCATCTGTCACTTCTACAGTAGGATTTTCACCAATCTTTACCGACGCAATCAAGGTAATGAATTAATTTGGCGAAAGGATGATAGTGTGATAACAAAGGATAAGGTGCTGGAGATACTGTTAGCCATGAGTGCTATGTCCCGGCAGGAATTGGAGCAGTATGCTCCGATTTTGGACAAGAACTATGACCTTTTAATTCAGGGAGTTGAGCTTTACTCCGCCGGTGATGAGTCACGCTACGGATACTATATAGCAGCAAAGACCAATTATGAGATTGCACTAATCAAGTCATCGGGTGCTACCATATCTACCTTTAAGGCAGGGGATGTGATGCTTGCCGAAAGCGATAATCATTCTCTTGCCAAGGAGATATACCTGTCTGCTCTGGCAGATGTGAGGGATTTGGTAAAGGACGAGCAGTTTGTATTCATGAATGTATAGGAGGTGGCGATATGAAGATTGATATGAGTGCCATTATCGCCGGACAGCTAGCTAAATGCGGCAGAACCTGTACTATAACAAAGGCAGACGGCACTGTGGAGACAGTAAGGGCTGTTACTCAGCAAGTATGGCGCCGACTCAAATCCAAATTTGAATCCACCACCACCAGATTGGGCGGTGCATATACCGATTATTATTTATATTACGGTCCTGCCAGCTGTGATATAACCCGGTTTACTTCGGCAGATATATTTGAGTCCGATGGCAAAAAGTTCTACTTTGTGCGTAGTGACAGAGTCTTGGCTGGGGATGTGGTGCAGTTTTACTCCGGTGTGCTGAAATTAATATATGAGGGTGACAGCGATGTATTTGGATAGACATATTGACCGACTACAAAGCAGGCTGTCCCAATGCCCTCAGCTACAGGATGCCTCTATTATCAAGGCATATCCCTATGCAATCAAGCCTACGGCTCTGGACCATATTGTTATTACCTTATCGCCGGGCGGCGTGCAGTGTGACAATATGGAGCTGGGCGGCAATGCAATGTATGGCAGGTACGATATTGACGCACATTTTTTTGTGCCTCACAGGATGGGTTCACCGGTGGCTACCGATATTGTGGCACGATTTTTGCGTAACAGTGTTGACAATAGTGTGCAGGGAATAAGCCTGACTCAGATTGACTGCGACGACCTTTTGCGTTGTTACACTGCCAAGTGTGCACTCACATATTACGACCGACTTGAGTTTGGAGATGATAGTGATGAACGATAATGACAGTTACACTGTATCCCAGGAGGTCAGCGACTACATAATGCTGGACTCCAGACGATACGACAAATAATTATGGAGGTGAACTATGCAATATATCAAGCTATGTTACAAGGGACTTGTGCTGGATGCCAATCCCTCCAGTATTCAAATTAATAAGAGCAAGAAGATAAGCAAACGAGTGGTACCCTTTGGCAGTACAAAGGCTCAGGAAATCAGCATCCAACCCACCGTTGTCAGCGGCAAAGGAGTCTTTTTGGGCAATGACGCATTGGAGAAAGCCACAGAGCTTATGCGTATCTTTGACCACAAAGGCAGTGCACATCTTTTTGTGCCGGATGCAATGGTGTTCAGGGCATATTTTACAGACCTGGATATTGCTTATGATGCAGCCAAAAATCGGGTTGACTATTCCTTTAAGTTTGTTCAGGACAGTAATGACAAGCAGAGCTGTTACAATCTGGGCTTCACCTATGCTCGCAGTGGAGAAAATTTGTATGATATTGCCAATCGATGCCATGTGGATACGGACATATTGTTCCTTAGCAATGATTACCGGGATATGTTTAGTGTAAAGGAGGGAGACAAGGTATGGCTGAATTAAGGTTTGAGCTTACGGACATTGACGACAGGATAGTTGATATTGATAACATACTGTCTTATGAGCTGTCAATGGATGTAGATGCACCATGTCACGGACTGCGACTGTATTTTACCCATTCCCGGTCGTTGGCGGAGCTGTATAGCATCAGGGTATACACTGATTCCAAATGTATATTTAACGGTTATGTAGATACCCAGCGCGAGACAGTGAACGACGACGGGATTACCTGTTTTGTTTATGCCAGGTCGTCAGCCTGCTTGCTGGTGGATAATCAGGCCAAGCCTTTTACCTACTGTCGTCCCTGTACCGAGGCACTGTATTTTCTTAATGCAAAGGAATATGGATTTACAAATCAGTTACCCAATATTGCCTGTGACGGGAACTATCTTGTGACTGCCGGCAAAAGCTGTTGGGCTGCCATAAATGATTTTGTATATGGTATGACCGGCAGCAGGATTTTTGTAACAGCTGATAATTGCATAGTCCCGGCCCGTCAGGGCAAAAAATCCGAAATTAGCCCCAACAGTATAGTCAGTGCTCGCCGAGTTATCAATCGCGGTGATGTAATCAGTGGTATTGACTATAAGAACGGCGACAGTAGTGACTATATTAATCATTACAGAAGCGACTTTTTTTGTGACAGGAGGATTCGTTCCACAAGAAAGCAAAATCTTGGTGCTTATCCTGAATGGCAAAAAAACTATATACTCCACAATCAGCTGGCTCAGGCAGGTGACAACTATATTGTATATCAGCTACGGTTGGCTGATGTGTGGCAGGGCAATTTGTTAGATACTGTGGAGCTTCAGTTGGATTACTTTGGCGGGACCGGTGTACTACAGGTATCCTCAATTAGATATTCTATGGACAAGAGCGGCGTATCCACTGTAGTGAAATTACGCCGGACCATTGATATGGAGGAGATAAATTATGTGGCTGAGTAAAAATATTAATTCAACCCTACAGGAAGAAAAGGCCCAAAACGGCAGCGTTACTATCTCATCTGCTGATAATATTGAGGCGGGGTCAACCGTGACCTCACGCAATACGGATGTGTATATGCCCTATGGCTATACTGCCCTGCCTCCTGTGGGGGAGGAAGTCCTTATTATTCCTGCCCAGCGAGGTCAGGCTATAATGGGAACTTTAGCCAAATTTACCACCTTGGACAGTGGCGAGATACAGCTGCGCTCACAGGGTGGTGCTACTATTACTTTGCGAAATGATGGCTCAGTTGTCATCAATTCCTTGATTATAGATAAGGATGGGGTGATTAAGCAGTGACAGATTTGATTATCAACGGGGACTATGTGACTACCGGTCAAGGCAGTGGACTGCAAATGGTGGAGCATATACCCCGGATACTCCAGGATGTGACCATGCACCTGGGTATTAAGCGTTGCAAATTCTATCCTAATAAGGATTATGGCACGGCATTACAGGGTGATATGCGCCCCATAACCCGGTACGCATTAGCCTGCGCTCGTCAGGCATTGTACAATTTTGACGGTGTGTATGTAAAAAATGCTGTGCAAAACGAAGATACAATCACCTATTATTTAGTGATTAATAATGAAGAAAGGCAGGTGAGCGTAAAATATGAAGACATACAATGATATATTGACAGCTATGAAAAAGGCATTTTTTGATAGCTGTGGCAGGAATGTGGAAAATATGGGCGATATTGACGCCCGTTTTCAGGCTGTGGCCAGCGAGTTGTTTTCGCTGGGGTGCAAAAATGATTTTTTGCTAAGGCAAGCCTTTCCTCAGACAGCCACGGGTACTTATCTTGACAGTCATGCCGCTATGAGGGATATGGTGCGACACACAGGCACTAATGCTCACGGTATCCTTACATTTGCTGTATCCCAGCCTGCCGTTAATGATATTAGTATCCCAAAGGGAATTATTTGTTCCTTGGAGGATAAGCCGTTTATTCAGTACATTACAGATGCTGCCTGTACTATAGCTGCCGGTACAAAATCAGCAGAGGTATCTGCCACGGCGTTGGAGATTGGCTCACAGTATAATTGTCCCAAAGCGAATGTAACCCGGATGGTTAACGCTCCCACAGGAGTTGAAACTGTGACAAATCTTACCGAATTTGAGGGAGGCAGCGATAACGAGAGCGATGAGCTTTTGCGCCGCAGGATTATGGACAGCTTTAGGCTGGGCAATGGTATAAGTACAGAATATGTTGAAGCGTTGGTAATGAAGCTTCCGTATGTTATCGACTGCAAGATTAGTATTCTCGACGATCATTCTGTGTATGTATGGACTCGCACTACAGAAGGCAAGGTAACACAAAAAATGAAAGAAGAGATTGATGACAGTCTTCAAGTGTTTGCTATGATAAATGAAGATTATGCGATAAAAGGCTCGTATAAAAAAAGCTTTGATATTAAGGTGGATGCAATCAGAACAAACGCTGATGCAGACGCAATCAAGGCGTTGGTTACTTCTGTGTGCAGCGGCCTTCGTATAAATGAAAATCTCGACCTGGATTACCTGGAGTACAGACTGTCCGAATTGGGAGATTGCAGAGTAACCAGCCCTACCCAGGTGGGCAGATATGTGATTTGCAATAACGGCGGATACCTCGGTCTCCAAAATTGCGAGGTGTTGATGGATGGATAGTGCTATGGACAGACTGATTAGTTTGTTTTCCATGCTGGGACTGAATACCGATGACGGCACAATTACCAAAGCAGAAATAGAGGGCTATTGTGCCGGAATAGACGCTATGGCTATGGAGATAAATGAGACAGAGGAGATAATTTTTTCTTCCGCCAGAACTGAGTATGCTCCCCTTCAAAAATTAACTACGCAGAATTTTGAAGCGGCGCTGCAAGAATTGGGCGGTAGTTACAGCGGCTTTCAAAGAAAAATGATTTTGTACCAAATTCCACCGGATAAGCTGGGCGAATTTTGGCAAAAATGGGGAATTATTTTTCTTCTTGTGCGATGTGCCGGTCAGGGAGCAAGCTGGGATATAATTGACGCCGGAAATTCCACATGGCATAGTAATGACAATTTGTATTTGCTGTGGAATATGATAGATACATTGGAGGTTAATATATGAGTAGTACAAACAAGACGGACAACTTGGGGCTCAATCAGTGGGTGGGCACCGATCGTCCAAAGATGCAGGACTTTAATCAGGATAATTTGCTGATTGACAGCGCTGTTACCCGGCATATTACTGATAGCGAGGCTCATGTTACCGGTGCAGACAAGACTGTATGGAACAAGCCTTATCATATACAGGTATATACCGGAGACGGTTCTTCTACCAGAAGCATCAGCATTGATGCCGGTTTTACACCTAGGTGGGGTATAGTGTTTGCTGCCAGTTACCCACCGGGACTAACGGATTTTACCAACAAGGCTCACTATAACTATTTTGGCTTTGTATCCACGGATGGCGGCAATCCCGGGCTTACACTTAACGGTACAACTCTGAAGGTAACGCAAAGCTCTACACCGGTTAATGTCAGCGAGTACCGTAGCTACAATACCAATGGCGTTGGCTATGTGATAATTCTTTTTAGGTAAAAACTATTAGGCATCGAGTTTTCGGTGCCTATTTTTTCCTTTACAATACTCCAAGCGTATAATATAATATATGAGTAGTTTTTATTAGAGGAGAATATAATGGCAGTATTTAGACCGTTTATGGCTTATAGGCCATCGAGAGAAAACCAGGCGCTAATACCGGCGCTGCCTTATGATGTTATTAGTAGTGATGAGGCCAGGGAAATGGTCGTTGGTAATCCGCTATCCTTTTTGCATGTGGACAAGGCGGAGATTGACCTGCCACCCGGTACCGACTTGTACAGCCCATTGGTTTACCAGAAGGCTAGGGATAATCTGTTGGCATTGGAGAAGAATGGATATTTGGTAAAGGATGAGTCCCCATGTCTGTATATTTATCGTCAGGTTATGAACGGTAGAGTGCAGACCGGTATTGTTGGTTGTGCGTCAATTGATGAGTACAAGGATAACACTATTAAGAAGCATGAATTTACCTTGGCAAAAAAGGAGCTTGACCGCATTAATCATGTCAATATTTGTGATGCTAATACAGGACCTATCTTTTTGACCTATCGCAGTAACGCCACTATTAACGGCATTGTGGCAAATTGGATTGAGTCCAATGAGCCGGTGTATGACTTTGTTAGTGACGGTGTTAAGCAGACTGTATGGGTAATTGATGACTTGTCTGTCAGCGTTGCTATACAAAAAGCCTTTGTCGGTGTTGAGTCACTGTATATTGCCGACGGTCATCATCGTTGTGCATCTGCTGTTAAGGTGGGCGAGATGCGTAGGCAGGCAAATCCCCGGTACACAGGTCAGGAAGAGTTCAATTACTTTTTGGCAGTTGCCTTTGCCGATGATGACCTGGAGATTATGGACTACAACAGAGTGGTAAGGGACCTTAACGGATATACCTTTGAGCAATATATGGCTCTGGTGGGCGAAAAATTTGATGTTCGAGAGCTTCCGGAGAGGGCACATCCGGGCAAAAAGCACTCCTTTACTATGTTTTATGACGGCAGATGGTATTTGCTGACAGCCAAGGAGGGCACGTTTGATAACACCGACCCTGTGGCCAGACTGGATGTTAGCATTTTGCAAAATAATTTGCTGGCACCTATTTTGGGTATTCATAATCCAAAGGATGACGAGCGTATTGACTTTATCGGCGGTATCCGCGGATTGGATGAGTTGGAACATAGGGCTACCACGGATATGCAGCTGGCATTTGCTATGTATCCTACTACTGTGGACGACCTGATGAGTATTGCCGATGCAGGTCAGATTATGCCACCAAAGTCAACTTGGTTCGAGCCAAAGCTGCTGTCAGGTCTGTTTATTCATCATTTGTCATAATTTTTTGGCCTAAATTTTGGTACAGAACAGCAAAATTAGAATGATTATGTATTGAAATAAGTTTAATAACAGTGTAAAATAAAAGTTAGTTTGATTTGGGAGGAAAATTATGAAAGAAGAAAACAGAAAGTATGGCCAAGAGGCATACGATATTGTAAACTATGCAGCTCATCAGGTCGGCTCGCGACTTCCGGGCTCAGACGGCGAGAGGGAATATGCCGAGTATATGGCCCAAAAGATGGAAGATATTGGCGTAAAGTCAAAGATAGAGGAATTTTTTGTATCTCCTCGCGCAGGTATCGGCGGACTGGGCTATGCCGGTTGGTTCGGTGTAGGCATTAGCTTGCTGGTATATGTTGCACTGGGCATCAGCTCATTGTGGATTGGCATGGGAATTGCATGTATTATCGCACTGGCCTGGCTGGTATTCAGTTGCTTTTTCTACAAAACCTGGTTCGATATGTTCTTCCATAGAGAGATTAGCCGAAATGTTTACGGTTCTGTTGAGCCTGAGGACGGCAAGGTTGATTACAATATTATTTTGTCAGGTCACTTGGATACCAGCTGGTGCTGGAAGCATAGCGAAAACGCATCCAAGCACAAGGATAAGCCAATTTACGGTCTTATCACTACATACGGCAAGGTAGGGTTTGGTGCAGTATGCTTCTTTGTTATGTGTGCTGTATGTATCTTTATGGGTGTCATTAAGTCGGGCACACTTGTTGGTGCAGACTGGGCAACTGCTGTTGCTGAGTCAAGATTTTTTGCAATCCTCAGAGTTATTCTTCACTTCCTTCCGGCAATTACTGCTGTGGGCTGTGGCTTTGTTGCTATGTGGGGTGACCCCAGTGAGCGTAACGCCTCCCGTGGCGCTATGGATAATGCAACCGGTTGTGCTTTGGCGTTTGAGGTACTGAAGTACTACAAGGAGAATCCTGACAAGCTCCCTAAGGGCTGCCGTATTACTGCTCTCAATGTGGGTTCCGAGGAGGCAGGCTTGCGCGGTTCTATGGCATTTGCTCATGAGCATGCTAATGACGACCTTACCAAGAACGCATGGAATATTAATATCGACTCCGTAGCAGACAAGGATTACTTTGAGGTAGTAATTAAGGATGATTGGCAGGGTTGCCGTTTTGATACCGATATGGAAAAGATGTTTAAGGACACCTTTAATGAGATGGGTATTCCAAGCCTATCTAAGGACCATTGTATTCACAACCCAGTAGGTGGTTGCGACTCAACTCCTATGACCAAGGCAGGTATCAAGTCAGTTACATTTGCTGCCCAAAATCCAATGCTCACATATTATTATCACACATGGCACGATATGCCTGAGCGTTTTGATATGGAGACTGTTGGCGACGGATTTGATGTATGTCTTAGCGTAGTTGACAAGATTGCTGCATTCCAAGAGGCAAATGGTTATAACGGTCCGCAAAAGAAGTAATAACACACGGATTATGCTCCGCTGACAATTGTCAGTGGGGCTGTTTTTTGGTTACCGGTTTACAAAATGGTAACAATATTTACAAAAAAACAACATAAAAGTCTTGAAAAATATATTATTATATTATATTATATACATGATAGTGGGTTGAAAAGCCCAATTTTTAGTCAAGTTAGGAGAATTGTCGTGATAGAATTTAAGGACGTAACAAAAATATACGACAGTAACGGCACTCACGCCCTTGAGAAAGTTAATATGAAAATTGAGGACGGCGAGTTTGTATTTGTTGTTGGCTCATCCGGTGCCGGCAAGAGTACTTTGCTAAAGCTTATTATGCACGAGGAGAAGCCTACTGAGGGCGAGGTTATCGTTAACGGCTACTCATCTGCCACAATAAAGAAGAAGAACGTGCCGTATTACAGAAGAACTATGGGTATCGTATTTCAGGATTTCCGTATTATCCCAAAGATGTCCGTATATGACAACGTAGCATTTGCTATGCGTGTTATCGGCGCTAAGGAAAAGGATATTCGCAAGCGTGTACCTTACATTCTTCAGCTTGTAGGCTTGTCCCAAAAGGCACGCTCAATGCCTAATGAGCTGTCAGGCGGTGAGCAGCAGCGTGTATCGTTGGCAAGAGCACTGGTTAACAACCCGGACCTTATTATTGCCGACGAGCCTACCGGTAATGTTGACCCTGAGATGAGTCACGAGATTGTTGACCTGCTAACCAAGATTAACAACAGTGGTACCACCGTAGTTATGGTAACTCACGAGCATGATTTGGTGCGCTCATTCCAGCGTAGAGTAATTGTAATCCAAAATGGCCAAATTGTATCTGATACTCCGGACCCAACCTATGCAAAGTTCAAAGCAAAGGAGCCGGAAAAGGTTGCTGATATGTTCTACTATGAGGAGGATGTTAAGCAGGAGCATGTGGCCGAGGTATTTGATAATCTTGGCGATATTGTAGAGTCTGCCCAGGAGGCGGATAGTGCACAGGGAGGTGAGCAGTAATGAATACATCTAGCTTGAAGTATCTTATCAAAGAAGGATTTCGTAACACTTGGACAAACCGTATGATGTCCTTTGCATCCGTTTGTGTACTGCTCAGCTGTTTGGTTCTTATCGGTTCGGCGTCCATGATGTTCCTCAACATTAACGCCCTGGTTGACCGAGTAGAGGACGAGAACGTAATTATGGTCTTTATTGACAAAAAATCAACTGACGAGGATATTCAGGCTATGGGCAACTCCCTTAAGGCAATATCCAATGTTGAGAGCGTCGAGTTTGTAGCAAAGGAGACTGCATGGGAGCAGCAGCTAAAGACAATGGAAGAGGCTCAGGCAAAATTCTTTACCGAGAATTCAAAGGACATCCCCCTGCCGGACGCATACAAGGTTACTGTTGCCGACCTGCAACAGTTTAGTGCAACGGTAAAGGAGATTAAGGCTCTCGACCATATCGACACAGTTCGTGAGAACACAAATCTTGCAAAGAAGCTGGATACTATCAGTCGTGGCGTAAGTGTAATTGCTATTGCTATTATTGCTGTGCTGTTTGCTATCTCGCTGTTCATTATTTCTAACACCATCAAGCTGACGGTGTATTCCCGTCGCCTGGAAATCAGTATTATGAAATCGGTTGGTGCAACCAATTCCTTTGTGCGCCTGCCATTTGTAGTAGAGGGTATGATACTGGGTATCATCTCCGGCGTAATTTCATTGTTTGCAGTATGGGGCGTATATGAGTTGGCTATAGCAAATTTTGCCGAGATATTCGACTCTCTCAAGCTTGTACCATTGGAGTTCCTAGACTACGCATTGCCTATGCTGGGCGCATTTATACTTATCGGCGTTGTTAGTGGTGTAGGCGGCTCCCTGATTACCATGCGTAAGTATCTTAACAAGGAAGGTAGTGAAATTAGTGCAATCTAACAAAAAAAAGAGATTGGTATCCCTGCTTCTTAGCATTGTGTTTGTTTTGTCCAGCATATTCGGTGGATATTCCGCATACGCAAAGACGGCTGCCGAGCTGGAGGCAAAGAGGGACAAGATTCAGACGGAAATCAATAATGCCCAAAAGAAAATTGATGAAATCGCATCTGAGAAAAAGGATACAGAGGAGTATATCTCTGCACTGGATGCAAAGATTCAGGTTCTTCAGGACAAAATTGACGTGCTCCAGGATGATGTTGACGCACTTCAGAGCGAGATTGATGACATCCAAGCAAATATAACCTACACAAAGAATAAGATAGACAAGATTCAGGCAGATATTGACCGTAAGCAGGCAGAATTTGACAAGCTGTTTGAAGAGTATAGCGAGAGACTGAGAGCAATGTATATGTCAGGCGCTGTCAGCAATATTGAGGTGTTGCTCACCAGTACGGACATCAGTTCAATTCTCACTCGTTCCCAGATGATTAAGTCCGTATCAAAAAAGGATAGCGACGACCTTGACGCTCTTATGAAGCGTATGGACGAGATAGAAAAGGATAAGGCGTCCTTACAAAAGAAGCGTGAGGAATTAAAGCAGGATAAGGCTAAGCTGGAAAAGGACAAGCAGAGAGTACAGGCCAACATAGACGATATTGCTGCTTCAAAGAAAGAGCTGGACGACAAGGCTGATGAGGCCAACGCCCTTATGCGTAAGTTGTCAGGCCAGACAAAGGAATATATGGAGGAAATCAGCTCCTCCCGTGAGGAGATGGAGGCTGTAGAAAAGGAAATTCAGTCCATCATTGCAGCAAACACATCTTCGTCATACAGTGGCTCCAGCTCCGGCAAAAAGCCGGGTGGACAGGTATCCAGCGCTATGTCGGGCTCATCCAGCGGCAGCGGCTCTTATGCAGGTACGTTTTGTTATCCATCCAGCTATCATGGAGTTTCCGGTAACTATCCTAACTACAGTAACGGCAGATACCACGGCGGTGTTGACTTCCCATGTCCTGTGGGCACAACAGTGGTTGCGTCCGGCTCCGGTAGAGTAATCTTTTCCGGTTGGAATGCCGGTGGCTATGGCAACCTGATTATGATTGACCACGGCAACGGCCTGGTAACCTTGTACGGTCATAATTCCAGTTGTGTTGCCGGTGTAGGTGACTACGTTGCCAAGGGACAGACTATTGCCAGGTCGGGTAATACAGGTCGTTCAACAGGACCTCATATCCATTTTGAGGTTAGAGTAAACGGTACTCGTGTAAGCCCTTGGAATTATCTGTAATAAAGAATAAAGGCGTTGCAGTTCAGTCTGCAACGTCTCAGCGTGTAGAAAAAGTCAAATAATAAATTTCTACACGCTGGCAGACTTCGAGAAATGGGATTGAATTTCGTTTTCTTGCGAGGGAAGATGTACGATGGTACCTCGACTGAGCAAAAAACGAAAAACGCTAAAAGTGGCTTAGATTCATCATTAGATGTCTAAGCCACTTTAACAATCTCTCCGAGTGCGATAAATCGCACCCACCTCTCTTTACACAAGAGAGGCAGAAATCGGTTACATATTATATTATTTGGCGTGGTTCAAACCACTTTATCGACAGTCTGAGGCGTTGCAGTTCAGTCTGCAACGTCTTTTGTTATGTCATTATATTGTAGTGGGATTACTCTCTCCAGGTCGGTGGGTGCCACTTGTACCTGCCTTCCGATTTTACCGGCAGAAAAAAAGATTTTTTCTGCCTCACGGGCGTTAATGTGAATAATGGTTTTGAACTGCTTTTTCATCCCGATTGGGGAACAACCTCCGTGAATGTAGCCTGTTAGAGGCAGTAACTCCTTTTGGGGTATCATCTCTATACTTTTTTCGCCTACGGATCGAGCCGCTTTTTTTAGGTCCAGTTCGTCCTGTGCAGGTACCATAAATACATAATGCTCCTTGCTTTTGCCCACTGTCACCAGGGTTTTGTACAGATATTGAGGGTCGGTATCCAGTCCCTCAGCCACCTGTCGGGCGTTGGTGGTCATATTGTCCAGTGAGTAATGCTGATAGCTTATTTTCTTTTGCTCCAGCACTCGCATTACATTGGTTTTGTCATCCTTTTTGGCCATGGGTCACACTCCGTTTCCGGAACTATTATACAATAACAATGCGGTTATTTCAACAAAAAAGGCGCTGTAAAAAAACAGCGAAAATAAAAGCCGGGATTCACGAAAAAG
>JBJEPK010000026.1:0-13485 GCA_051881195.1 Eubacterium sp.
TCACACATGCTGGAGGTTTGTCCTACCATCTCTTCCACTAAGCCTAAAATTCAGGTGCATCCCCTGGGTATCGGCGACAGGGAGGACCCTGCACGCCTTGTATTTAAGGCACAGACAGGTGACGCAATCGTAGTTACACTGGTGGATATGGGCGACAGACTTCGTATGATAGTTAATGATGTTGAATGTAAGGAGCAGGTTAACGATATGCCTAAACTACCTGTTGCAGGCGTTTTGTGGAAGCCATTGCCTTGCCTCCAAACTTCTGCTGAGGCATGGATTTATGCCGGTGGCGCTCACCATTCTGTATTGTCCTACTCCTTGACAGCAGAGCACATGCGTGATTTTGCAGAAATTATGGGTATCGAGTTTATACATATCAACAAAAATACAGAGATTAATCAGTTCAGAAAAGAATTGTTTTACAATGACATTGCATACAAATTAGGAATGTGAGGTTAATATGTTAGAGGAACTTAAGGAGCAGGTATTCCGTGCCAACCTACAACTGGTTGAGTATGGCCTGGTTGTGTTAACCTGGGGCAATGTATCGGCAATTGACAGAGAAAAGGGCTTAGTTGTAATCAAACCATCGGGCGTGCCTTATTCTACTATGACTGCCGACGATATGGTGGTTATGGACTTGCAGGGCAACAAAGTTGAGGGCAAGCTTAATCCATCATCCGATACGCCAACGCATCTTGAATTGTACAGAAAATTCGATGGTATCGGCGGCGTGGTACACACTCATTCCTCTTGGGCTTGTGCGTGGGCACAGGCAGGGGTGGACATTCCTGCCTACGGTACAACCCACGCTGACTTTGCCTTTGGCTGCATACCTTGTACACGGGGGCTCACTGAGGATGAGGTAAACACAGAGTATGAACTGAATACCGGCAGGGTTATTGTTGAGGAATTTGCCAAGAGGGGTATATCACCTGATGAGATTCCGGCAGTGCTTATCCATAGACACGGCCCATTCACTTGGGGCAAGGACTCTTTCAAGGCTGTGGAAAACGCTCTTATACTTGAAGAGGTTGCCAAGATGGCTTGTCGCACAAAGACAGTAGCTTCCCTAACTGAAGATTCTAATATCGGCATTGAGGATTATCTCCTGGGCAAGCATTATTTGCGTAAGCACGGCAAAAACGCCTACTACGGCCAATAATTTGGAGGACATTTATGAAAAAGGCATTTGTTAGCACACTGGCATTGATGATATTTTCTGCTTGCTGTTTGTTTGGTGTTAGTGTATATGGTGCCGAACACAGTATAACTGCTGACGATATACAACTTTCCTGTGATACCTATGTATATTCCGGCGTTGCTAATAAGCCCGGTGTAAATGTTATTGTTGACGGCATTACTTTGATGGAAAATCAGGACTATACAGTTCGATACAAAAACAATGTTAATGCCGGCACGGCTTATGTTGTTGTTGACGGAATAGGCGAATACGCCGGTATCAATGTTAACAAGGAATTTACAATCAACAGACGCAACTTGAATAGCAAAAATGTAAAATTCAGTATTTCCAGAGCCGTTGTTGACAGCAGTAATG
Organism: Eubacterium sp.; assembly: GCA_051881195.1. Classification (GTDB taxonomy): domain Bacteria; phylum Bacillota; class Clostridia; order Oscillospirales; family Acutalibacteraceae; genus Eubacterium_R. The sequence goes on from JBJEPK010000026.1 coordinate 1,562, forward strand.
CCATCACTGCCGCATATAATGGCAAAAAAATGTATATCAACAAGGATTACAAAATCGTCAGCAAGGATTTGTCAAAAATCGGTGCAAAAGCAGGAAAGTATGTAATGGCAGGTATTGGCAATTATGTGGGACAAATCACAGTAAAATGCGACGTTTATCCCAAAAAAGTTACCGACATTAAGGCTGTAAAAAAGACTACCGATTCCGTTAAGATAAGCTGGAAGTCACAAAAGAAATACGGTATCGACAAATATAATATATATCTATGCGATAAGGACGGCAAAAACAAAAAGTATTATAAGACCGTCAGCACCAATACATTCACTTTTGATAACCTAAAGCCGGGGGAATATGTTTTTCTCTACATAAAAGCATGTAAGCAGATAGACGGCAAAAAGTATTACAGCAGCTACAGTGACAGATATACTACCTGCTCCAGACCGAGTAAAGCCAAGATTGTCAGCGTATCCAATGGGTCCGGCAATAGCTATTTTACAGTTAAGTGGAATAAGGTCTCTTGCACAGGCTACGAAATAAAGATTGCTGCCAACAAGGATTTTACCAAAGGTGTCAAAACCTACAAGGTTTACGGCAGCAGTAAGACAAGTAAAAGAATTAATCTTAATGCCAAGAATACATATTATATCAAGGTCAGAGCTTTTAGGAGATATGATAACAAAAAGAAAATATGTAACGGCAAATGGAGTAGAGCATATTCCAACCGATACGGCTACAAATATGTTAGCTATACAACCTCCTATGCCGGCAGTTCATCAGGCAGATGCACTAATATAGAGTTAGCTGCAAAGAAGATAAACGGCACTGTTCTGTATCCCGGCGACACATTTTCCTTTGACGCCGTTGTTGGCAAGCGTACTGCAGACAGAGGCTTCAAGAAAGCGCCTGTCTTTACCGGTCCCACCGGTCATGATTTGACATACGGCGGCGGTGTTTGCCAGGTTTCCAGCACGTTGTTTAACGCGGTGCTTTACGGCAATCTTCATATTGTGGAGCGACATCCCCATTCTCAGAGAGTTGGTTATGTGCCGTTGGGAAGGGATGCTGCAATCAATTGGGGCACAAAGAATTTTAGATTCAGTAACAACACAAAATATCCAATAAAGATAGTAATGATTACAAAGGATAGCAAGCTAAAATGCAGGATTATGACTATCACTGACATAAAGCACCCTGAGGTTGAACTTAAGGTTGAGAAGAATGGTAAAAATTTCACTTTGAACAGATATGTAGCCGGCAAGGTGAACTACACAGCAAGCTCGTATTATTAAGTCTTGATGTGTGATGAGGACGAGGAATGAATAAAAAGATGATACCATTGCTGTTGGCAGTGCTGATTATTTTGGCCTGTATTCTTGGCTTTGGTACAAAAAAACAGGAAATAAAAAATATTATCACAAAAAATAGCACTACATCCTCGGTTACCGTAGCATGGAAAACACAACCTAGACTGTGGCACACCATGTATGAGGTGTATCGTTGTGATGACAATGATACGAAACTCTACAAATCGGTGGACGACAATTCCGTTACTATAGATAACCTAAAACCGGGGGAGACCGTAACCGTAAAGATTAAGCCATATCATAAGCTTGGTGGCAAGAAAAAATACGGATATATCAGCGAGCCATTTAGGATAAGTACTAATCCCAAAAAGGTGTTTTTGGACAGTGTATCACGCAATGAGGAAAAGACGGTTATGGCAATTCGCTGGTCATCGGTTGATTGCACAGGCTATGAGGTGTTAGTCGCTACCGACAAGAAGTTCAAAGAAAATGTAGAGACCTATAATGTAACCAAGGGCGATACCACCTATATGACTGTTGATACCATACCCGGCAAAACATATTTTACAAAGGTCAGAGCGTACATTTTGGTTGACAACAACAAATACTGCGGTAGTTGGAGCAGACCTTTTTCGGACAGCTGTGAGTACCGGTATGTTAGCTATACAACCACATACTACGATAGCGGCAAAAACAGAATTACAAATATAGAAATTGCCACTAAAAAGATAAACGGCACCGTTCTTATGCCGGGTGAGGAATTTGACTTCGACCGTATTGTTGGCGAAAGAACAGAGGAAAACGGATTCAAGCTGGCACCGTCATTTTTTGGCACGGATATGAGTATATTGACTCTGGGTGGAGGTATATGCCAGGTTTCCAGCACATTGTTTAATGCATTGGTTTACGGTAATTTTGATATTGTGGAGCGTCATCCGCATTCCCAGCAGGTTGATTATGTGCCTTTGGGTATGGATGCTGCCATCAACTGGGGTACAAAGAATTTTAGATTCAAAAACAATACTGACTATCCTATTAAGATTTTGATTACCGCTAAGGACTATAAGTTGAGATGCAGAATTATGACCTGTACCCAAATTAAGCCGCCCAATGTTGAACTAAAGGTATCCCGGGCCGGCAAAAAATATACTTTGCGACGCTATGTTGATAAAAATATGAACTATACAACAGATTCATATTATTAATATATTCTAATTTAGTGAGGTAGAAATATGAAAAGAGGGAAACTAAGGATAGCCATTACAGCGCTGACATTCATGGTATGTCTTCTAGTAGGCACCGGTGTATATGCAGCCGGCAATAATATCAGTGACGCTGCTGTAACATTGTCTAGGACTGCATATACCTATGACGGCACATACAAAAAACCAGGTGTTAAGGTAGTAACAAGTGACACCGGTACCGTTCTTCAACCGGGTGTTGACTATACCGTATCGTATTCCGACAACAAAAATGCCGGTATCGGTACTGTTACCATTACTGCCAAGGAGCCATATACCGGACAGATTACTGAGAATTTTACTATCAAGCCACGGGACATTAATAGCTCTAAAGTGAAGGTTAGTGTTAGTAATGTTGTTGTTAACAAGTCATTTAGTCACCCGGTTACCTATAATGGCAAACGCATATATGCCAATAAGTCATACAAGGTTATTGATACCGATGTATCATCTGTTGGATACAAAAAGGGATATATAACTATTCAGGGCATTGGCAATTTTGAGGGCACAAAGACGGTTAGGTTTACTGTTCATCCTCGCACGGTTAATGGCGTAAAAAATGTTTACAGAGATACTACCGGGGTTAAGCTTTCCTGGAATTCCCAAAAGGCGGATGGTATTACCGGCTACAAGGTTTACCTTACTGATAAGAACGGCGGTAACAGAAAGCTCTATGCTCGCGTAAAGACAAATGAGTGTGCTCTTGTTGACCTTGACCCCGGTGAGTATAAGTATGTGCAGATTAGGTCATATAAGAAGGATGGCAAAAAGTATATTAACGGCGATTATACAAAAGTAATAACCACCTGCGCCAAACCAAAGAAAGCTATTACCAGCGGTGTTACAAATCTGAAAAATAAGACAGCAGTTAGAGTATATGTAAAGAAACAGCTTTGTGACGGCTATGAAATTCAGTACAGCACCACAAAGGGTTTTAGCAAAGGCGTTAAGACTGTAACAAAAAAGTCGGGATACAAGTCTTATAAGATAGAACTCAACGGCAAGAAAAAATATTATTTTAGAACCAGAGCATATAATCAGTACAACAATGGCAGAACCAAAATATACGGCAGTTGGAGCAGCTGGGCATCGAACAAATATGACCATGTATATTCCAGCTATACTACATATTACTCAAGCAGTGATTACAATAGATGCCAAAATCTAAAGGTTGCCTGCAAGTATATCAATGGTACGGTTTTGCTCCCGGGCGAGTCATTCGATTTTAATGAGGTTGTAGGCCCTCGCACAAAGAAAAAGGGCTTCAGAGAAGCCGGTATCTTCAAGAATGGCGGCCATGGTACTGCTGTTGGCGGTGGTATATGCCAGGTTTCAACCACTGTGTTCAATGCAGCTCTTGTCGGTAATTTGAAAATTGATAAGCGTTACCAACATTCCCAAAGGGTTGGATATATTCCGGCGGGCAGGGATGCCGCTATGTATAAGAAAAAGAAAAACCTAAAGTTTACCAACAACACAAATTATATTATGATAATTAAGGCTTCTGCCAGTGGTGGCAGACTCACTTGCAAGCTGGTTACCTGCAATACTGCAAAGCCAAAGAAAGTTAAAATTAAGGTCACTAAATCCAAGGGCAGATATACCCTAAGGAGATATGTTGACGGCAAGTGTAACTACAAAACTACCTCAAAATATTAAAAATAATAATCCATAGTACATTTATTTGTACTATGGATTGTATTATGTTACTGTTGATGTTATTATTATTATTATTATTCGGGAGGTTGAATTATGGAGATTATGTATATACTCATCGGTGTTGTTATTGTACTATTGGTTGTACTGATTGTACTGGTACTGAAAAACAGGACTAAGGACAATAACGCATTGATGGAGCAAAAAATTGACCTGTCATCCCAGCATATAGGAGAGCAGATGATGGCTCTGTCTAATCAAATGAAAGGCCTAACCGACAAGAATTATGAGCAACAAATAAAGTTGATGGAAACTCTTAATTCTAATGCCGAAAAGCAGACAAAGGCTGTGGCAGATGCTATCGGCGCTATGCAACAGAGTAACGAAAAACGACTTGACGAGATGCGCAATACTGTTGACGAAAAGTTGAATGAAACATTGCAAAAGCGCTTGGATTCATCATTTGAGCAGGTGTCAAAACAACTGTTGGCTGTATATAAATCTTTGGGCGAAATGAAAGAACTATCCACCGGTGTTACAGATAATGTAAAGGGACTTAACCGTGTGCTCACCAATGTAAAGGCTCGTGGCACCTGGGCAGAGGTACAGCTGCAGAATATTTTGGACCAGACTATTCCGGGTATGTATGAGACCAATGTTAAGACAAATCCCAGATACAACGGTCAGGTGGAATTTGCTGTCAAGATTCCCGGTTCAGAGGGAGATACTGTTACTTGGTTGCCTGTTGACTCAAAATTCCCAATGGAGGACTATGCTCGACTGGCTGCTGCCAGCGAGAGCGGGAATCTTGAGGAACTGGAGAAGGCAAAAAAGGCATTGGAGTTACGGGTAAGAGAAGAGGGTAAGTCAATCAAAAATTATATTTCCACTCCGGAGACTACACCGTTCGCCATTATGTATCTGGCGACCGAGGGACTTTATGCCGAGATTATGAGCAGCAAAAATGCCGTAGCTGAAAAGCTGCAAGCTGAGGGCATTATGATTGCAGGCCCCAGTACTATTACAGCATTGCTGAATTCCTTGGCTATGGGCTTTCGTTCCATTGCAATTAACCAAAAGGCTAATGAGGTATGGAAGGTACTTGGTGCAGCCAAAACTCAGTACGAGAAATTCGGCATCCTGTTGGAAAAAGCAAGAAAAAAGGTGGACGAGGCCGGCAAGGTTTTGGACGAGGCAGACCATCGCAATGCTATTATACAGAAGAATTTGCGTACCGTCGAATCCCTGGATTCCGATGATGCAAATGATATATTAGGTATAGAATAAAAATAATGAGCATAGTCTTTATGACTATGCTCAATTTGTTTATGTAGTTAAGATTATCTCTTAATGTCGTCCCATTTAACGCCGTTAATCTGGAACAGGTCATCAAACTTATATGTGTTGTGCTCTTCCTTGGTGTGGTTAGGATACCATACCTGAGCAAAGAATGGATTTGTCTTTGCAATCTGGTCGTAGTCCCATGCCTTCTGTGGAATGTAGCACTCCGGACACCAGTGACCACCCAAAAGGATAAGAGCAGGTGATGCCTCAAACTCAGCACCGCAGTTACCGCACTTCCATTTGAGCTTTGTTGCCATGTCGCCCTTCTTCATCTCTGTGCTCAGGCACTCACCACCACGGAACTTGGCAGCAGCCTTCATATCCTCGATGTCGAGCTCTGACTCCGGCTTTGTCTCGTCATAACCGTGGTCAAGCTTAAATGGCTCTGCATCCTCTGTCTTCTTGTCAAACTTGATGATTTCAAAGTCTTCCCACTTTTTCGGCAGAGCACGAACATCATCCATTGTGCCGTAGTATGCAGATATTCTCTCCGGATTCTCTGTCTTAATCCAGTCAAGAGTACCAAAGTCCTTTGTTTCAGCAATCTTCTTCATAAATGGCTTTGCACATGCTGCTACAAGGCTCTTTGGCAAATATCTCGGAATTGTGAAGTAGAACGGTACTTGCTTTGCAAGTCTGTTAAAGTAGTCCTTAACAGGGAGGTTCTCTCTAAAGTGCAGGAATTCCTCAAGCTTGTCACCGTCAGCATAAAACTGACCGTGGAAGTTCTTTGTGATGAACCAGTCAGGGTCAAACAATTTTTCAGGACCTGCAAGACCAAGTGTACCGAGCAGAAGCTGCTCGAACTCGTAGTTAGAAATTCTGTACTGCTCACCGGAACCGATGTTGAAGAAGTGATTCCAGAAGTCGCTGCCCAGATTGCCTGCCTTGTCCTCAAGTACAAGGTTGCACATCAAACGGCCTGAGTCCTCTACAGTACACCACTCCAGAACACCATTGATTGGTACGTGGAACATAATTGGGTCCATATTCTTGAGAATATTAGGATAAAGAATACCTGACTGACGCATTACTACCCAGTTCTTAATACCGCTTTCTACGAATACACGCTCAGCAACTGTCTTTGATACTGCGTAATGGTCGTAGATAGAGATTTTGATTGGGTCGCCGCAACGTCCCCAGTGGATAGGATAGTTACGGTCACCGGTCTCAGCAACTGTACCGATGTATGCAACTTTAACTGCATCCGGGTCCGGCTGTGTCAAAACAGCCTTGCAGATGTTCTGTGCTGCGCCGATGTTGGTAGCCTGTGTTCTGTATGGCTTCCAGTCGGCTGTAGGGGATACCATACCACCTACGTGAAGTACGTAGTCAGCGCCTGTAATACCCTCAAGCAGTGAGTCATAATCTGTTAGGTCGCCCCATACTACTTGTACATTTGGCTTAGCCATAAGGCCTGCAAGCTTTTCCTCATTCTTAGGGCTCTTTCTAGCCAAAATTCTAAGGTTGATGTCGTTAGGATGCTTAACCATTTCCTGAACGGCAGCCCAACCCATGTTACCGGTACCACCGGTAAGGAATACGGTCTTCTTTGCCATATTGTTTCCTCCTTTTGCAGATATTCTGCTTATTCGTATTAATTATATATCATTTTATATGCAAATTCAAGGTAATATTAATAATTTGTTACTTTTTTGACTTAGTTTTAAAAAATCTGTTGACTTATGCTACCCAAAGTATTATTATAATGACAAGTTAATAATTAATGTTATCCAGAGTAGTCGAGGGACAGGCCCGATGACACTACAGCAACCTGCTTATGTAAGGTGCTAATACCTGACGGTTAGACCGAATGATGATTATATCGCATACGGTGAACGCCGTATGCGTTTTGTTTTAAGGAGAATTATTATGTCAAAAACATTGTTTACCAGCGAATCAGTTACAAAGGGTCACCCGGACAAAATTTGTGACCAAATCAGTGATGCAATACTTGATGCAATGATTGCACAGGACCCAATGTCCCGTGTAGCATGCGAGACTACTGTTACTACCGGCCAGTGCCTCGTTATGGGTGAAATTACAACTCAGGCTCAGGTTGATATTCCGTCCATTGTTCGCAAGACTATTTGTGATATTGGTTATGATGACGACGTCAAGGGCTTCAACGGCAATACCTGTGCTGTACTTACAGCTTTGGACAAACAGTCACCCGACATCGCAATGGGTGTTGACAAGTCATACGAGTTAAAGAACAACCAGGATGACGAGGACAACCTTAACGGTGCCGGCGACCAGGGTATGATGTTTGGATACGCTTGTGATGAAACCAAGGAGCTTATGCCTCTACCAATCTCTCTGGCACACAAGCTTGCCCTTAAGCTGACAGAGGTTAGAGAGAATGGTACTCTGCCATATCTCTATTCCGACGGTAAGACTCAGGTTACTGTCGAGTATGATGACGGCAAGCCGGTAAAGGTTACTACCGTTGTTGTATCCTCCCAGCACAGTGCGGATGTATCTCTTGAGCAACTGCGCCAAGATATAATAGACAAAGTAATCAAGACCACTGTACCTGCCAACCTTATGGACGATGATACAGTATTTTATGTTAATCCTACCGGCAGATTTGTTATCGGTGGTCCTATGGGCGACTCCGGTTTAACCGGAAGAAAGATTATTGTAGATACATACGGCGGATATGCTCGTCACGGTGGCGGTGCATTTTCTGGTAAGGACCCAACAAAGGTTGACCGTTCTGCTGCATACGCTGCTCGTTGGGTAGCAAAGAACATCGTTGCTTCAGGCCTTGCTTCCAAGTGTGAGGTTGAGTTAGCTTATGCAATCGGTGTTGCTAAGCCTGTTTCTGTTATGGTCGATACCTTCGGTACCGGTGTTAAGTCCGATGATGAGATTAGCGAGATTATTAACAAGGTATTCGACCTTCGTCCATCAGCTATTATCAAAGCCCTTGATCTGCGCCGTCCTATTTATCAGGCTGTGGCTGCCTACGGTCACATGGGTAGAGAGGACCTTAATGTTCCTTGGGAGCAGCTTAATAGGGTTGAGGAAATCAAAAAGTATATGTAATTTGGCATAACAAAAGCTCTTGCATTGACTTGCAAGAGCTTAGTTTTTTGTTCATTACAATTTGCTGTCCTTTTCCAGCGATTTGTTGATTGCGTTGTGCACGGCTGACTCCAGTCCGTCTGCCTGTAACGATATTACGCCCTCGATGGTAGTGCCTCCGGGTGAGCATACTCTATCCACCAGTTCCCAAGGATGCCGGTCACTTTCTATTATCATTTTTGCACTGCCTAGTACAGCCTGTGCAGCTACGACGAGAGCAGTGTCTTTTTTCATTCCGTTTTCTACACCGGCTCTTGCCATTGCATCAATGAACATATATACAAATGCCGGGGAGCAGCCACCCATTACACCGAATAGAGGGAATTCCTTTTCTTCAAGATAAATAATCTTACCAACTCCACCGAATACGCTCTCCACCAATTCCTTGTCCTGCCGGGTTGCGTCGTTATTAGCTGTATATGCAGACATTGCCTCACCGACTACAGCATTTATGTTAGGCATAACTCGAATAATTCTGTTGTCGTGGGTTAGCCCCGACCTGATATAGTCAATGGTTTTGCCGGCAGCAATTGATATGAGTAATGTGCTTTTTTGTTCAAGTACAGCGTTGATGCTGTCGAGTACAGAGGATATGATATTAGGCTTTACTGCCAGGATAACAGCATCTGCGTTATTTACAACATCAATCTCGTTGTTGCAGGCATTAACGCCGAATTTATCCACCATAGCGTCCATAGCCGGCTGGTATCTGTCATAAACATATATATTATCGGATGTCATAACACCTGAGTTAATAACTCCGTTGATAATGGCACTGCCCATATTTCCGCAACCAATAAATCCAATAGCCATAATTTTACCTCCCAGTGTTATTATAACTATTATATTACCACTGTTGACAAAAAATATCAATCATTTTTCATCTTTAGATACTTTTCCTTTGTAGCTTCGCCGCCTCGTATGTGTCGTATTGCCTTGTTGCTTTGCAGTACCTTGTTTACATCACGGGCCATAGCGGGGGATATGGATTGAAGCCTTTTTGTTACATCTATATGTACTGTGGATTTGCTGATTCCATAGACCTTAGCAGTTTGTCTTATAGTGTCACCGGTATCTATTATGTGCTGCCCCAATTCTCTGCATCTGTTCTCTACTTTGGTTGTCATAGTATTACTCCTTTGTGTAATACTATGGTGGATTGTCCTGTAATATTACAAAAGACTCGGATTATCTCCGAGCCTAAATTCTATTCTTGGTTTTCAAATATTGAGTCTATCAGCTTTTCGTACACTGCGATAGGGTTGGTAATGAATTTTTGTCTTATTATTTCAGCCTGCTCAATGGTGCTGGCAAATAGTCGTAGTGCCATATAGTCGGTATCAATATCGCTGACAGTAAGAGACACGTCATATCCCTTGTCGGTTTTAGTGATTTCTGCCTTGTTTTCTCTTTTGTAAGCCTCGCGAGCGATAATCTTTTGGCATATATTTATGCTTTTTTCTCTTACAGATAGCGGCAAATCCTTTTCTATCAAATCTATGGTTGACTTGCCGTCCTTTTTTAAATACAGGGCGCCGTCCTCATTTTCGGCAATAACACCACTGCTCTTTAGTCTGGCGATAGCCTCGCTGATTTCAAAATGATTTGCAATCATTCCCTCATCCATGGTTTCTATTATATTTTCGGCAGTAACTTTTCCGTCAATATTGGCTACCATATAGCACACAAGCATATTGATGGAGGACACGGAACGCAAGCCTCCGTTCTGTATTCCACCGGTAAAGGCGTCAAATCGCAGACGGGGGTCAGTTTCGTTAACGCTCATATTTTCGATTTCTTCGTATTCCTTTTTCACATTATCACCCATTAAAATTTATGATAATATAGTAACATATAATTCTATAACTTGCAAACTTAATTTATTTATTATATAATGAATTGATAAAGTTATGGGAGTTTTTATGCAAAATTCGTTGTCCAAGCGACTGTCGGCAGTTGCTTCTTTAGTTAATTACGGTTCGGTATTGGTGGATGTTGGCTGTGACCACGGCTATATCCCGGTGTATCTTGTCCTGTCAGGCAGAGTGAAATCTGCTATTGCCTGTGATATAAACCACGGTCCGCTGGATAGCTGTATCACTTTGGTTAACAGCTATAATCTTGGGGATAGAATACAGTGCGTCCTGTCCGACGGATTGGATAATATTGACGGTGACTCGGTTGATGATATTGTTATTGCCGGAATGGGTGGCGAACTTATAGCAGATATATTATCACGCTGTGACTACGCAAGCGAAAAGCACCTGGTACTCAATCCTATGACCCATCCCGAGCTTGCTCGCAAATGGTTGTATGATAACGGTTACAGTATTGATAATGATATAATTGTTGCTGATGCCGGGCATCATTACAGTATATTTGATGCACATTATACCGGAATTATTCAGGACAGGGACGATGTCGATTATTTCCTGGGGAATATTAACGATTACAGCGACAAGGAATACTTTTTGCATTTGCTAAATTATCTTAGGAATAAACAAAAGGGTGGAGCAGATTACACCCACTTAATTGATACAATCGAGGCTAGAATATGACTACTGTAAAAAATATTTATGACTACATTGACAGAATTGCACCCTACGACACTCAGGATGATTGGGATAATAGCGGTCACCTTGTAGGCAATTTTAGGAAGACTGTGCACAGGGTAGTTATGGCTTTGGACGCCACAAAAGAGGTGTGCGGCTACGCTGCTGACCTTGGTGCAGATTTGGTGTTGACGCATCATCCTATCATATTTAGACCTTTGTCCAGCCTTGAGTCCGGTACCGCTGTATATACCTTGGCTGTCAATGACATTGCCATGCTCTGTGCTCATTCCAATTTTGATAAGGCAGAGGACGGCATCAACACCAATCTTGCCACAATTCTCGGTCTATCCAATCTCAGGAGATTGGAGGACGGGTACACCGTAGTTGGCGACTTGGAGGAAGGCATGAGTATTGACGACCTGGCTCAGCTTGTTGCTGATACTCTTGATGTGGCAGGTATTAGATACACAGATACCGACAAGGTTATTAATACAGTTGGCGTATGCGGCGGCTCTGCCGAGGAGCTACAGCCATCCGCTATGGAATATTGCGACTGCTATATTACAGGGGATATGAAGTATCATCAGTTACTGGACACTCAACAGAGGGGCGAAGCAGTTATCTCGGCAGGTCATTACGAGACCGAGTACCCAGCATTTATGATGCTAAAGGATAGGCTGGAAACAATGTTTCCCGATGTGGAATTTATTGCTGCCCCTACTTATAATCCGGTA
>JBJEPK010000027.1:0-53226 GCA_051881195.1 Eubacterium sp.
ATGAGAAGTATGAAAAAAGTATTATCAATCATTATGAGCCTTGTGCTGATTGTCGGCAGTTTTGCAATGCCAACATCGGCAATGGCAAACCAGACTGTTTCCAACCAACTTGACGAGGCTATCAGTCAGCGTATGCAAGGCGGTGCCAAGTTCCTGCTTGATGCAGAAAAGGAGGCGCTGACTGTGGATAAGGCTGTTGATTTTTTGACATATCTCAAGTCGGGATATGATATGAGCGCCTATGTTGACGGCTTTGTTGCCAGTGTGGAGGAAAATATCAAGAAGAATGGCAGTCTGGTTACTGCTTATGGAACCGGTGACTTGGGACAGTACGGAGCAGTAATATCTGCCCTTAGGATTCTCGGTTATGACCCAACAAGCTTTTCGGGAGTTAATCTTGTAGAGCAGTTTGAGTCAATGAGTCCTAACGAAATATACAATCCTTACTATTACAGAGTTGCTATTGAGGCTGCCGGTGAGGACTTTGCTATCAGCCTCTGTGACCGTTTTATCAAAGACTACTATGTTATGGGTCAGGGTATGAACTATTATGGCTTTTCCTGTGACAATACCGCCGTGCTGATTGCGTCTATTGCAAAATATAAGGAGTGCTACGCCGATGTCATCAGGGACGCAAGAACAGTTATTGCAAAGCATACCAATGATGACGGTACATTCTATAGCCATACCTACAACACCACCAGCCCGGACTCCACTGCTATGGCACTGATGGCATACTCAGCAATAGGTGTGATGGATTTGGCGTCATATATGTATAATAATTTGGTCAACGGATTTGAGAGCAGTGTAGGTGTAATGATGAATTACGGCAGCGACGACGCTTATGCCACAAAGGACGCCTTGATGGGATTTGAGGCATACTATGACGCTGTGAAAAAGTCAGGCTATATCCACAATATGACCTTGAGTTCATCCGCTGCATATCCCTGTACATCAGGCAGAAGGTATCTTAGCTGTAAGGATTGCGACAGAGCTGTAAGTTATAATTATCCTGCTTATTCAGAGCATAGTTACAAATCTAAGATAACAACTGCACCAACTTGTACAAAATCCGGAGTAAGAACCTACACCTGTACCGTGTGCAATAGCTCATACACTGCCAGCGTAAAGGCAACGGGCCATAGCTATACAAAAAAGGTGGTAGCACCAACCTATCTTGCCAAGGGATACACCTTGCACACCTGTACCAAATGCGGTTACAAGTACAAGGATAATTATGTCAGCAAAAAGGTGCTGGCAACTCCCGGTAGTGTTACCCTCACCGCCGGTACAAAGTATTTTAAGGTGAGTCACAAAAAGGTTAGTGCCGCTTCCGGATACCAAATTAAGTACTCCAGCAAAAAAGATTTTTCTACCGGCATAACACACACATATCTTGGTGCCGACAAGCTAACAACTAAGCATACAAAACTGAAGTCTAATACCAGGTATTATGTTCGTGTTCGTGCCTACAAAAAGATAAAATCCGGCAACAAAATTGTGAGAGTATATTCTCCCTGGAGCAGTACCAAGTCCGTTGTAACAAAGTAAAACTATGAACGGTGGGATTACCTGCCGTTCTTTTTTCTTGATTATAGAGTTAATTAATGGTATTATGAAAAAAAGGGGGGCGAATTATGACAAGGAAGATTGTATCGCTACTGCTGTCAGTGATTATGATGGTGGGTACACTGTCAGGAATTTCTACAGTAAGTGCAGCAACCGGTGGAGCCATTACCCGTGCATCCAATTACAGCTCCGGCATAAAGGTAAGATGGAGCAAGGCCACCAACAAAACCGGATATTACATATATCGCAAGTCGGGTTCATCAAATACTTGGTCAAAGGTCAAGACCATCAAGTCATTGTCCACGGTCTCTTGGACCGATACCAATGTCACAAATGGCAGAAAATATGTGTACAAAGTATATCCATACAAAGGTACAAAAAAATATACCAACACAGCAACCCGTACTATCTATCGACTCATCAGACCAGGTATTAAGTCCTTGTCATCACCGACAACAGGGCAGATGAAGGTGGTCAGCTACAAAAACAGCGCTGTCACAGGATACCAAATCAAGTATTCTCGATACAGCGATTTTTCCAAAGCAAAAAAGATTACTGTGTCCGGCACTTCTATTGCAAAGACTATATCAAGCCTTTCTAAAGGTAAGATGTACTATGTAAAAATAAGGTCTTACAAAAAGGTGGGCGGTAATACATACTACAGCTTGTACTCAAAGCCAAATAATGTTATGGTCAAAAATACCAGTACCACTTACCGTCAGCAGGTTGTAGATTTGGCACTGTATTACAACAGCCAGGAGACGGAGTATGTTCATGATGAATCCACCGGAAAGGACGAGGACGGCAACGGCAAGATAGGTTTTGATTGCTCAGGATTTGTATCCTGTGTGCTGAATCAAGTTATGCAAAATGATGTAAAGTGCTATCGTCTCACTGCCAACTTGAAACAGCTGCATGATACAAGTATTGTGTATAACAATGGTTATTCTACCGAGTTTCGTGCTAAAACTCTGTGCACGGGCACAATAGATTGGGACAAGCTGCTGCCCGGTGACATACTGTTTTTTAATTCTCCGGGAGGACCTAAGCATGACTACCCCTTTAACCACTGCGCTATTTATCTTGGCGACAAGACGATGATACATTCTACCGGCTCTGCCGACGGAGTTGTGGTGCGTCCGGTGGATGGTAATTATATAACTCATTTTGAGTCAGCTAAGAGATATGTCCCGTCAAAAAAGGCAACCCCGCTGAATATCACTATGACTGCCACAAGGGATGTTAAGTTGTATCCTGCTATTCAGTGCTATTCGGGTACGAACAAGTATATTGTCAAGAAGGGCGAGACCCTTACCATTAAATCTACAACAAAATTTGGTACTCACTATAATGCTTATGCTACCACCAGCGACGGAAAATGCGGTTATATCTATGAGTACAAGGATGGAAAATTAGCATAAATATTGGGTTTGTAAAAAAAGGACGAAAAATTTTTCGTCCTTTTTTAATTTTTGTGTTGACAAATAATGCCTGTATGTGTTATAGTACAACTGTGATAGATAAGATAGCACAGTTGGTTAACCAACAAAAGGGGGAACTGTTATGATTTTTATAGATTATCATAGCCGCGTGCCGATTTATGAGCAAATAAAGGAGCAGATAATTATGGCGGTGAATACCGGACTTCTTGCTCCGGGAGATAAGCTGCCATCAATTAGGGCACTTAGCACCGAGCTTAATGTAAATGTTAATACTATCAAACGCGCAATGGCGGACCTGGAACACGACGGAGTAATTTACTCAGCTCAGGGCAGGGGAATATTTGTTTCTCAGCAGGCCGTGGGCAACACACGAATTAAGGAGGACGCCTTGGAGGACCTAAAGCAGAGCATATTTTCGGCTAAGGCAAAGGGCGTCACCAGGGACGACTTAGCACAATTAATCAGTATGATTTATCAGGAGGACCAACAATGATTGAAGTTAGCAATATTACTAAGAAATTCGGCGACTTTACAGCAATACAAGACATTAGCTTTGCTGTGCAGGAGTCATCCATATATGGTCTTGTTGGCTACAACGGGGCCGGCAAGACAACACTGCTAAAGATAGCTGCAGGTATTATCAAGCCGACACAAGGCCAAGTGCTGATGGGTGGCATTGACACTTTTGATTCCGGCGATATTAGGACAAATATGATTTATATTCCGGACGATGTGTATTTTATGCCGGCAGCCAGTCTTAACAGAATGAAAAAGCTGTACAAGGGCTATTTTCCCAACTTCAATGACAAGGTATATGACAATATGGTTGAGGCTATGGGTCTTGACCCAAAAAAGTCAATCGCTTCTTTTTCTAAGGGTATGAAGCGACAGGCGGAGATAGTATTGGCTATGTCAACCATGCCTAAATATATGTTGCTGGATGAGGTTTTTGACGGTATCGACCCACAAAAGCGTAATATGTGCAAAAAGATTTTTATAGAGTATATGGCGGAGAGTGGATGCTCCATGATTATGAGCAGCCACAATTTGCAGGAACTGACGGACCTGTGCGACCATATCGGTCTCATCAACGGCAAGCGACTGACTATGGATGTTTCGGTAGATGATATTAGCTCTAAGTACAAAAAATATAGGCTGATATTCGACTCGACGGAGCCTATTGCTCAGTTGCAAAATATTCCCAACAAAGGTCTTCAGGTGGATGGTAAGATGGCAACAATCATCGTTACTTCAGATGTTGATGACAGTTATTTCTACCGACTTAATCCAATCCACATGGACTGTATCAATCTCTCGCTGGAAGAGGTATTCTTAAACGAAATGGAGGATAAGAACTATGACATCACAAAAATCTTCAGTTAGCAAACACGTTGCTTATTATGATTTTAGGCATAGCTTTAAAGCCCTGATTATACCGGGAATTATCACATTGCTTTATAATTTGTATTTCTTTGTGTTATCTCCCATTAATACCTGGAAAGAATGTATTGCAGCCGTTTCCGATGTCAACAAGATGGCACGGATTCAGCAGCTCAAACAGTATTTTCATTGTATAATGACAGGCGATTTTGCAGATTGGACCCCGATTACTAATATTTTTATTGTATTCTTGGGTATGCTGTTTGCGTTCTTTACATTTTTGTATCTTTATACAAAAAAGAGTACCAATTTTTATCTTTCGGTAGGACTGACACGCAAGATTATGTTTAGGAACAGGGTGCTGGCGTCAGTTATTGTTATGCTTGCTACGGTGCTGATCCCAACAGTGATTGATATTATTATTAATGTGGTTACATTCGGCCATCCAAATTACATTTTGGAGTACGGATTATTCAATGCCATTGTAACTTTTGGACTTATGTTCAGCGGATTTGCATTTATGAGTATTGCCATGGTAGCCGGTGTTACAATTCCTGACAGCATATTCTTTGGCGGCGCTTTGGTTTGCGCTCCCACTATGCTTATGGCATACGGTTCGGTATCAGCCAGTGCTTTCCTGCGTGGTTACGGCTATGATTTTGTAGAAAAATTGGTAGAACTCAGCCATTTTAATCCGTTAGTTATGTTATCCGGACCCTACAATGTTCTGCAAGCTACAAACAGAGTCAGCGTTCCCAATGACAGTGTATCTTATGACCAACTTGGTTATTACAGATATGACTTGTTTACCGACGGTGATTATCAGTACTTGACATTCAAGTATATTGCCCCTGCCTTGGGATGGATCATCGGCAGTGCAGTATTGCTGGGTATCGCTTATTTGGTGTATAAGAATAGAAAGATAGAGAACACCGGTATTATTCGCCGTAGCTATGGCGCTACCGTTGGCTTGGCAATATTCGGAGGATTATGTACGGCTACTATTGCTGCCCTGTATTTTGCCGCAAAGTCCATAATGCTGGCCCTGACACCGGCGGTGTACATTGTCGTTGTCGCTGCGGTTGCTTTTGTTACAGTGGCAATTATTATCTGGATATTCTCAAAGAGCATCAAGAATATTAAGATGTGGCTGTTGCCCTCGATTTCTCTTGCAGTTGCAACAGTTGTTGTATCGTCAATTATGGCTACCGGCGGATTCGGTTATTCTGTTTATACTCCCGATATAGACAAATTAGCCTGTGTCAAGGTTAGTACGGATTATATGAATTGTGCCGGCGCCGCCGTTACTGACGAGGATTATAGTATTTATTCCGGACTTGTATATAGCGGTACTAATAATACTCTCGGCACCTTTACTACCCAGGAGGGAATCAAAAAGGTGTATTCCGCCATTGACGCTGTGCAGCCGAGAGAGTACTCAATGCAGGATTCTACGGTAGAAATTGAGTATATCTTCAAAAACGGAAAAAAGACAATTCGCAAGTATTCTAATATTACTGCCGATGGTGCCAAGGCAGTGGCAAGCATTGCACAGTGCGATGAATACAAGGACAGACTTAATAAGCTAATGCTGTCAGAAAATCGCCCCGATATTGCAACATATATCGACGGCAAGCGTGATAATGTAGAGTATGATGAAATTGGCGCAATGTATGATACCCTCCATAACGGTACCGCCGGCATCTACGGAGTTATGGCAAAATCGATTTCTGTGGATAATACAAAAGTGTTGCGCAAGGCACTACTGCTGGATTTGGAAAAGATTGGGTACAGCAAGGTTTACAGCGAGGATAAGGAACTGTTCTCCTTGGTATTTGAGCCGGAATATTTTACGGATGAATATGGCGAAAAGGTTCCTACCGGCAACATTGTATCGTATTCTATTTATGCCGATATGACAAATACCATTGCCTACCTTGAGTCAGTAGGCGCAATGCAAAGATTCAAAGATTATGACCTTACCAAGGATGTTAAGAAGGCTTGCATAGTACCACTCAAGGATATAGATTTGATGATGTTCATCAGCCGATATTACAATTTCTCAAAAGTGGATAAAGAGAATTCCTACGAGGAATATATGGATTTTGATACCGCAAGGGAAATAACCGATATGGCAGAATTGAAGGAACTTGTAGCCCGTGGCCAAACCACCGGAGTGTATGACAAGAATGACGACTATATCTTGATTGTAAAGTTTGAGTCGGGCAGTGTATATCGCATGCTTTCCTCTAAAGATGCAAAAATCTAACACAAAAAAACCACCATAACCGGTAGTAACGGCGATGGTGGTTTTGCTTTAGTGTAATTGGGGAATGATTGCTGTAGAAATTCCAAAGAATACCAAAAGTGATACGGCATCTACCAGCGTGGTAATGAATGGCGACGACATAACAGCCGGGTCAAATCCTATTTTTTTTGCCAGCATAGGCAGGGTGCAACCGATAATCTTTGCAAAGATAATTTCGATTACCAGTGTTATACATATTGCCAGGTCGATTAGCAGGGTGATTTCGTCATTGTGGAGTAAAGTTCGGTCAATTAGCCATATCTTGGCAAAGTTGACTACTGCCAGCGATAAGCCACAGATTAGTCCCACACGAATTTCTTTCCATATTACCTTGAAGTAGTCTTTAAATTCTACCTCACCCAAGCTCATTGCACGGATAATGGTAACACTGGCCTGACCGCCGGAGTTACCGCCGGTGTCCATTAGCATTGGTATGAATGCCGTCAGGATTGTCAGTGTTGCCAGCTTGTCCTCGAATCCACTGATAATTGAGCCGGTAAATGTGGCGGATACCATCAGTAGCAGCAGCCAAGGGAATCGGCTCTTCCAAGTCTCGATTACAGAGGTTTTTAGATAGGTTTTCTCAGTAGGGAGCATCGCGTTCATCTTTTGGATGTCCTCGGTGTTCTCCTCCTGCATGACATCCATAGCGTCGTCGATGGTGATGATACCTACCAGACGCTCCTCCATATCACATACAGGCAATGCCAGGAAGTTGTATTTGTCAAACTGCTTAGCAGCCAACTCCTGGTCGTCCATTGTGTTGATATAGATGACATTGGTCTCCATAAAGTCGCCGATAATATCCTCGTAATCATGGAGCAATAACTCCTTTACAGTGGTTACACCCAGCAGATGGCGGGATTCGTCGGTTACATAACAGGTGTAGATAGTCTCTTTGTCAACGCCGGTACGCCGGATTCGTTTGAATGCGTCCTCAACGGTCATATCTTTTTTTAGGTCTACAAACTCCGGGGTCATAATGGAGCCGGCAGAGTCCTCCGGATATTTTAGCAGCGCGTTAAGGGACTTTCTCGTTTCTGAGTCGGTATTCTTTAGGATACGCTTGACCAGAGTAGCAGGCATTTCTTCAATAATATCTGCCGCGTCATCAAGG
The DNA here is from genome assembly GCA_051881195.1 of Eubacterium sp. GTDB lineage: Bacteria > Bacillota > Clostridia > Oscillospirales > Acutalibacteraceae > Eubacterium_R. Next base: position 7,817 of record JBJEPK010000027.1, read on the forward strand.
TACAATTCGTCCAGCACTTCTTTTAGCTCGTTATCGGTGAATGCGTGGATTAGAGCCTCTTGAGTGTCATAGTCAAGCTCTACAAAGGTATCGGCGGCCTCTTCCTTGGGTAACAGTCTAAAAAAGAGCAGGCGTTGATTGTTGGGGGATTCCTCAATAATCATCGCAATATCGGCAGGGTTAATGTCTGCCAGCAACTCTTTTATTCTTGCAAGGTCTTTATTGGTATAGCTGTTATGGATTTCTTCAATGATTTCTTCCATTTCCATATCCATTGTGCCACCACCTTTCGTAGATTTTGGTTATTACTCTTGGTCGAAGAATTGTGGTTCTTCTTCGTCAGCAGTCTTTACGGTCAGCCTCTTAGCAAGCAGTACCATTAGCGTCAGTAATATAATACCTGCCAGCACGCTGATAATTGCGATAAGGAATATTGGCTGTTGGTAGTATAGCTTGCCCTCAACCAGTGATTTGAACCCCGGTTGACTCATCTCGGCTTCTATTTGCTGACAATTCTCTTTAAGGCGTTTTACTTTGAATTTGTATGTCCTAGTGCTGGAGTCGGATGCTGTTACTGTCAGCATTATTGTGGGCTCCTGGTCACTGCTGAGAGCAATCTCATCCGGAGCGTCGCAATATGCGTTTATGTCCTTTGTAACGGCGGTCATTCTGATGGAACTCATATCACTTGGAATGAATAGCTTGTAGTCTGTGTCTTTGTCGTTAATTGCAGGATACACTTCACCCAGATAGCAGTCCACATCAGCCAGTCTGTTTTCGCTATTGATGGAGTATCGCTCTGCATTAGCGTAGTCAAAGGTATATACGGTGGTGCCGCCATAGTACTCAAGTGTTGCGATGATTCCTGTTTGGTGCTTTGTATCATCAGTGATGTAGGTGACGAATATATTTGCATCGCCGTTAATTTTGTATTCATTTAGAGTAGGCGTCATTTCCGGATTGTCCAGAGTAACGGTGTACTGCGTCCGGTAACTGTCAAAAGGCTGATTGATAGTAGCATTTTTAAAGGATATTGAAGCCAAAGTAGGAACTTCCATAATGGATGTGGTAATCTCCGGTGTTACTGTAGTATCCTCTGTAACTGCTTTTGGCTGTGCCATTGCAATTGCCGGTACCAGCATTGCCAGTACCAGTGTTATAATTGCTACGATTCTTGTTGTCTTTTTCATAATACTATCCTACAATAAAGTTCTTTACATTGTTTTTGTTCAGTTGGGTCAGTATTCTGCTGCTATCCAATTTGCTGGATATATAGTATATTTGGTTATCGTTAATTTTTTTAAACTTCTTTATTTCCTTATTGATGGCGGTGTTGGTTATCTTACCACTCTCCCCGGAGCGACCGGTGATGGTGATGTGTACCTCTTGGATTACCTTGATTTTGCCGTTGAAGTCCTTGTTTAGTTTGTCGGCAATCACCTTGTATCCATCATTATACTGTCCACTGATGTCTGCCGGCAGGTTATAGTTGTTTAGCACAAATACAGTAATACCATAGGAGTATAGCTCCTGTACAATACCTTTTAGGTATTCGTAGGTGGTGGTGCTGTTAGGATTTAGGTAGGTGTTGTCCTTGTCGTCAGTATAGTAGCCGCTGCCTTTTTTTAGCGCCATACTATCATTCTGTGACGGAACAACATTGTCCTTGTAGCAGCTGATTCTGGCCACCGGTAGTATGCCGTTGTCCAGTAATTTTTGGACGGATTCCTTGGTGTGGGTGGAGTTATTACTGATAGCTCCGTAGGTGTCTACACTGGCTAGCTGTGAGGCATAGCCTATGGTGCCGTCACTCCTTTTTGCATCAAAGGTGACACTGTTGTAGCCACCTAACTGGGCGTCCTTAATTACAGCCTCAAGCATTATGGAGTTATCCAGGCTGATGCTTTCTACCTTGGAGGAAATTAGGTCCAGCTTTAGGCCGGACATATTGCCACTGCCGGAATTTTCGTCCTTTACCTGCTGTTCGGCAGGTACTGCTTGACGGGTCATATATATGTCGGTACAGGTGTATCCGGCGCATATAAATACTATACTGAGCACGAAGCTTAGTATTCTTTTTTTTCGCTTCTGTACACGCTCCTGCTGTAGAACCTTGTCGGCGTATGTTGGTCGCCTTACGCTGTCCGTCTCGCCGTAAATATATTTATCTGCAAAATCGATGGGTCTGCCGGTGGGTTGCTCCGTCCATTTTGTGTCCCTGTTTTTGTTGTCGTAAAAGCGATTTTTGTTACTTCTCTTTTGTTTTTTCATAGTATCACTTTGTAGTGTTTTCTGCATTGGATTTTAGCAGATTGATTGTGTTGGCAGGATTGTCACTCTTGAACACGGCAGAACCTGCCACAAATACATTTGCACCTGCTTTGGCTGCAATTTTGACGGTCTCAGGGTTGATGCCACCGTCAACCTCAATATCAATATCCGGCGCTATTGCACGAATTTTTTCTATCTTAGGCATGGTGCTTTCCATAAAGCTTTGGCCACCGAATCCCGGCTCAACAGTCATTACCAGCACCATATCCAGTTTGTCAAGATATGGAATCACCGCATCCACATCTGTGCCGGGTTTAATTGCCAGTGCTGCTTTTTTGCCAAGGGAGATAATTTTGTCCACTGTTTCGCCTATTGGACTGTCACATTCGGTATGAAAGCAGATTATATCAGCCCCTGCATTGGCAAAATCCTCAACATATTGCAGTGGGTTGCTAATCATAAGATGCACATCAAATGGAATATTGCATACCCTTTTGATGGAATTAACAACCGGTGCACCGATTGAGATATTAGGCACAAAGTGGCCGTCCATAACATCAATATGGATTAGCTGTGCCGAGATGCACTTACCCAGTTCTTTTTCAAGATTGGCGTAGTCACTGGCCAAAATTGATGGTGATATCTTCATTTCCATAGGTCACAATCCTCCATTATGCTTATAACTATATTATTATACTATTATTGTACTGATAAATCAAGAAAAAAGAGCCTATGACTTGGAATGAACTTGTCGTAGGCTCAATTATCATTTAATTTACTTTTTCATAAAATACTTCCAGCACTGTATTCATTAGTAACTCCTCGTCCGGATAGAATTCTGCGTACACAGCATCCGGATACTCTGTGGATACAGCCTCCTTCATCTCTCCCTGAAGAGTGAAGGTCTCAAAGGAGGTTACACCTTTGGATAGCAGTAGTGACGCTAGATATGTGGCATCGCTGAGTGACAAATTTGTTTGGGAGTAGCCGGTGGCTGTGTTATATAAATCGGACACTACGCCAAAATCTTTTAGGACAGCCGGTACTACCTGCTTTGCGAAGGCATTAATGTACTGCACTTGACGTTCGGTTCTGTTTAATGATGCGTTTACGGTATCCATATCACGGGTGCGTACATACGCCTTTGCTGCGTCACCCATTAGGCGAACAGTTTTTCCTTTAGTGATGCCATATTGTGGCAGGTCGTAGATGGAGTCAACTATTACGCCGCCGATAGCGTCGTTGATAGGCGCCACACCCTCAAGGTCCAGTACATAATATTTTTCGATAGGGACATTGTACAGGATACGGCTCATAGCGTTGACGGAATTAGCACAACTCTTTTCTCTGCCGTCACCATAGGCGTATGCCAGACACAGCTGTACATTGCCTGTTTTGACAAATTCGCCGTTCTTGTTATATTGGTCAACATCAACCATGGTGTCACGAGGCACCGCTATTACCTTTGAGTCCCCGGTTTTCGTGTTTATGGTAACCAGAATATCTGCATCGGTGCATCCAACAAAGTCGGTGTCATTAGTACTGTACATTTTTTCCTGGTCAACACCAAAAAAGGCTATGGATATTACGTCTCTGTTGTATCTGTATTTTTCGCCCTTATACTCGATTACATCCTCGTATCCGGTATTGGTGTTGGTAGGCTTGATATTCTTTTCACCCTGGCTTCGCAGAACCAAAAATGTGATGCCTATTATCGTTACAATTAACAGAATTACTGCCAGGATAATAAGAAGTATCTTAGCGACCTTTGGCATCTTCTTTTTGTGATGATGGCGGCTGTGATGATGTGAGCTGCTGTGGTGATGATGGTGGTGATGATGGTATTCCTTGGCTTGGTCAGCCTGGTTGTAAGCAGTGATTTCAAAGTTATCTGTCTTTTTATCTTTACTGCTTGTGCCGGACATCAATATGCTCTCAATATCATCCCCGGCTTTAGGCTCTATAGGGGAGTTTTTAGGCTTGCTGTCATAGTCGCTACCCAGGAATAGGTCACTGCCATTGTTGTTTAAGTTTGGGTCAATTGGTTTTTTCATTCTTTGTTAGTACTCCGCATACCAGTAGTCTACTGCTTGCCTGCCTGTAAATGCAGGTTGACAGTACCACAATATTATCGTAATTTGTGACGGTTTTGTCAATATCTTTTCTTACATTTTTGTTAGAAGATGTTGGATTTTTTACCATTTTTACAAAGTCGGCAAACACTTGATTATCCTGAAAGTCAAAACTGTTCATTATGTGTCTGTTGTCATATTTGAATGCGGACACGATGGTGTAGGTCAGACGGGAGTCAGGAGTATAGATATAGAATTTCTTGTGCTTGTCAAAAAATTCTGTGTTCTCAAATTTGTGTAGAGTGTTAAACATCTTTTCGTTGGCTGTGTTGTGGCCGTAAATCACAGTTACTCTGTCATCAAAGCTTGTGCTGTTCATACTTTGGGTAAAAATAGCTCCCGAAACCAAGTATTCCTTGGTGTAGGCACTGTGATTGAGATAAAATCGGTCATCTGTTTTGCTCTGGACAACCGGATGGTCAATTTTTGTTCCGGGGACTTTAATCCAAGCATAGATTTCGTCATTAGTGGATTGTAGTTCTTCAAAGTCTATAGGATTATCTACAAGCTTTTCTTCCGGTTCTGTGTCAGGAACTGTGGTCTCGATGGGATTTGGATTATCAATGTCAGCAGTGTATCTGCTATATAGGTAATAACCAAACTGGATTGAGCCAAAAACAATCATCAGTATCGCAATGATTATCAGCAGGGTGCGGCCGGTCCTTTTTGCGTTGGAATTCTGTTTTTCTTTATTATTGTTACTCATTGGATCACCTTGTTGCAAATAAATATGACCTGTAACTCTCGTTGTTACAGGTCATTGGTAAGTGAGTTAATACTTCTATTAGTCTCTCTTCTTAAGAGCTGCAAGGATTGCAACACCTGCGCCTGCTACAGCGATACCGGCTGCAGATACAGCACCTGTCTTTGGTGAGGTTGAGTCCTTGTCCTTGTTGTCGGTTGATGGCTTGCTTGGCTCGGTAGAAGCTTCGTCCTCAACGAGAGCTCTAGCTGTTACAACACCGTCGTAGATGTAGTTGCCTTCCTCATCCTTGAGAAGCTCTATGGTGATGCTCTTGTGGTCGTCAGACTCTGCTACAATCTCGTAGTCCACACCAAGAACCATACCCGGGAACTCCCATCCTGTGATGTTGCCGTCACCGGTGTAGGTGAAAGTGATCTGGTCACTATCTCTGTCGTAAACAACTTCTTTAGTATCTGAGTTGTTAACCTGAACCTTGATGGTGATTTCTTGTTCAATGTCACTTGGGCTTGCAACAGTCTTTGCCATTACCGGCAGAACAGCCATTGAGCAAACAGAAGCGGCGATAATCATAGACATGATAATTGAAATAAACTTTTTCATAATATGCACCTCAAAAATATTATTAACCACTATAATTTAGGGTCATTATAACATAAAACATTTGGTTTGTAAAGAGTTATTACTAACTTTTATGCCAAAAAACTATGTGTATTTTGGCCTTTTGTTATATATTGTGCATATTTTTATGACAGTTGTGCCTTGCCGGTGCATAATTGATAATATCTGCCCTTCATTTCAAGCAATGTATCATGGTCACCACGCTCGATAATTTCACCGTTTTCCAGTACCATAATCGCGTTAGAATTACGAACAGTGGATAGTCTGTGAGCGATTACAAATACTGTCCTGCCTACCATCAAGGAATCCATACCTTTCTCTATATGGGATTCGGTACGGGTGTCGATGGAGGAGGTGGCCTCATCCAGTATCATAACCGGTGGGTCTGCAACTGCTGCACGTGCAATAGCCAGTAGCTGACGCTGACCCTGTGACAGATTTGAACCGTCTGAGGTTATCATTGTGTCGTATCCCTCAGGTAAGTGTTTGATAAAGGAATGAGCAGACGATAGCTTAGCAGCTGCTATACATTCTTCATCAGTAGCATCCAGTCTGCCGTAGCGAATGTTGTCCATTACTGTTCCGGTAAACAAATGGGTGTCCTGTAATACCATTGCCAGTGAGCGGCGCAGGTCAGCTTTTTTGATACGCTTTATATCAATACCGTCGTATGTGATTGTACCCTCTTGAATATCATAGAATCTGTTGAGCAGATTGGTAATAGTAGTTTTGCCGGCACCTGTGGAGCCTACAAACGCAATCTTCTGTGCCGTCTTTGCGTATAGGCTGATATTTTTTAGTACAACCTTTTCGGGAACGTATGAGAATGTTACATCCTCAAATATAACATTACCCCTAACAGGGATACGTTTGTCGCCGTCAACCCAATACCACTCCTTGCCGTTGTCGGTAGATGCTTCCTCCAGCACCACAGTACCCTCATCAACCTCGCTTTTCATATCCATTACCTCGAACACACGCTCAGCGCCTGCAAGGGCTGACAGAATGTTGTTCATTTGGTTCATTATTTGGTTGATAGGCTGTGTAAACTGCTTTGAGTAGCTAAGGAAGGTAAAGAATGTGCCTATATCCAGTGAGCCGGTGAGTACCAGTATTCCCCCGGTAAGGGTAACTGTTGCATAGGATGCGTTGTTGATTCCGGTTGAGAATGGACCCATTATACCACTGTAGTAGTTTGCGTTGGTTGCCACCCGGCGATATTTATCATTGAGCTTATCAAATTCTTCGGCGGTCTGTGCTTCGTGATTGAACACCTTGACCACCTTCATACCTTCGATAGCCTCCTCAATATTGCCGTTCATTTGGCCCAGTGCTTCCTGTTGTGCCTTGTAGTACTTTTTGGTGTGCTTTGCGATATTAATTGAGTTGGCAATCATGATTATCAGGAACACAAGTGCAACCAGGAATAATTGCCACTTGAGTACAATCATCATAACCACAATGCTTACAAAACTGAATATTGCCGACACCAGTTGCACTATAGTTTGCTCCAGCATCATTTGAATGTTGTCAATATCATTGGTGAATCGGCTCATAATCTCGCCGTGAGTTTTTGAGTCAAAATAGCGCAGAGGTAGTGTCTGCAAGTGGTCAAATAACTCTTTGCGTATGGTATTGGTGGTGGAATACGCTATCTTTACCATAATCTTTGACTGGATGAAAGAGAACAGAGCAGCCCCTATATAGAATGAGCCTACTATTGCCAAATTCTTCAGCAGCAGTCTTATACCATCGGTGGCAAATGTGTTTGCCTTAATGGTGGATTCTACATCGTTTAGTATCGGCTTTAGCCAATATGATGCACCTGTGGTGCATAATGTGCTGAGTATTAACATCAGCAGTACAACAAACAGTAGTGATTTGCTTCTGCCTATATATCCCATTATTCTGCTTAGTACCTGTTTTGTGTTTTTTGGCTTTGCAAAGTTTTTTGCAGGTGGCATTATTCCATCACTCCTTTCTGCTGTGTCTTGTATATTTCTTGGTAGATTTTGCATTCTTGCATCAGCCGGTCATGATTGCCTACACTGACAACCTTGCCGTCATCCAGTACGATTATCATATCCGCATCCTTAACAGAAGATATACGCTGTGCAATAATGAGGACTGTTGTGTCCTTTAGGTCGGAGTAAAAGCTTTCACGGATTTTGCTTTCGGTTGCTGTATCAACAGCCGATGTAGAGTCGTCCAATATTAAGATTTTTGGCTGTTTTATCATAGCACGGGCAATGCAGAGCCTCTGCTTTTGTCCTCCTGATAGATTGAGTCCGCCCTGGGACAGGTCGGTGTCGTATCCATCAGGCTGTTCCATAATAAAATCGTGAGCCTGTGCGGCCTTGCAGGCGGCGATTATTTCTTCGTCGGTGGCGTTTTCCTTTCCCCAACGGATGTTGTCTTTTATACTGCCGGAAAACAGCAAATTCTTTTGTAGCACAACACCAATAAGGTCGCGAAGTGCTGTCAGGTCGTAGTCTTTGACATCAACATCATCAATCAGTACTTGACCGTTTATTGTGTCGTACAGTCGGGGTATCAGGTTTACCATACTGGACTTGCCACAGCCTGTGGAGCCGATGATACCAACAATACTTCCGGCAGGAGCTGTCCAATTTATATTTTCCAGCACCAGGTCGTTATCGTGATAGCCAAAATCAACATTCCTGAACTCAATTTTGCCCTTTGGAGCTTTTGGAATATATGGACTTGTTGGGTTGGTTATATCAATTTCGGTATCCAATACCTCTACCACACGCTCACCGCAGGCCTTGGCACGGGTGAGCTGCAGCAGCAGCATAGCTACCATCAGTATGTTCATCAGTACCTGTGCAATATAGGACGCCAGTACGCTTACTTCGCCAACTGCCATTTTGCCTGCTGCTGCGTCCACAGAGCCTTTGTAGTATATGCCCATAATAACAGCGTTGAGCATTAGCATCATCAGTGGCAGTACCGTGATAATCAGACCGGCAGCCTTTGAGCCTTGCGTTGCCAGTTCGTCGGAGGCGATGTGGAATTTGTCCTTTTCTTTATCCTCTCTGACATAGGCCTTTACTACTCGTATGCCAATTAGGTTTTCCTGTACTACCCGATTGACGTTGTCTATCTTTTTTTGCATTTTTTGGAATAGTGGGAATCCGTACTTAAGGATAACAGCCACAATTATCGCTACGATGGGCAACAAGATGATTAGAATTAGGGATAATCTGGCGTTGATTGAGAATGCAAAAAATGCTGACACCAGCATTAACGCCGGAGCTCTAACCAGTACTCTTAGGCACATCATCAATGTGTTTTGGAGCATTGTGACATCGTTTGTCATCCTTGTGGTAAGGGATGAGGTGGAAAATTGATCAATATTTTTAAAGGAAAATTCACTGATTTTACTGTACATATCCTTGCGCAGACGGTAGGAAAATTTTTGGCTGACAACGGAGGAACACTTCATTGTAGCTAATCCACCAACCAGACCTACAATTGCCATTGCCAGCATTATAAGTCCTATTTTTATGATGTACATTTTCATTTCATTGTGGTCGCCGGTGTTGTTGGATACCTTTTCATATACCTGGTTAGCTATGGATGGTAGTGCCAGCTCGCATATAGCCTCAATTATCATACCGCCTACGCTGACAGCACTAAGCAACCATAGTCCTTTCATGTACTTGGATAACTTTTTTAGCATTTACTGTTCTCCTTTCAGATTTTTTATGCCCTTGTCCAACAGGGCGGACAGCAGATGTATTTCTTCCTGTGTCATACCTCGGGTAAGCTTTTCGTTTTCTATCGCCATTTTGCTCCTTATGTGTTCGGGTACGGCGTTACCCTTGTCGGTAAGCTGGAGCTCGATAATGCGAGCATCCTTTTCGTTGCGTTTCTTTGCTACAAAGCCTGCCTTTTCCATCCTTTTTATACTAACGGATATACTGGCGTTGCTGACACCCAGGATGTTGGCTATCTCGCTGATTGTAGCAGGCTGGTTGTCCTTTAGCACCAGAATTATATCATGCTGTCCGGAGAACAAGCCTTCTTCCTTAATAGCCTCATTCAGGCTGTGTCGCAGCATTCTGGACAGGTGGGATACTCGTGGCGCAACCTCGTTTATTGGAGGGGGAGTAATGCATTTTTCTCTCATATTCTTTCACCCAAAAATAATATTTAGTCGGCTAATAATTAGTCGATTTATGATATTATAGCACAATATGTCCAAATGTCAACAAAAATATGGATTATTTTGTTTCAAATTGTTGGCTATTTTACATATTGATATATACCGGGCGATGTGTTAGAATACCACAACGGAATTAAGGAGATTATTGTTATGGACTACAATCTGTGGGATTACAACTGCATACGCCGCTTGTTAGAGCCCAGAGGCTTCAACTTTTCTAAGTCACTGGGACAGAATTTTCTTGTGGATCCGGATGTGTGTCCTACTATGGCACAGCTGCTGGATGCCGATGAGCATACCGGTGTGTTGGAGATAGGCCCCGGAATCGGCGTGCTTACTAAAGAGCTTTGTGCTGTTGCAGGCAGAGTAGTGTCCATAGAACTTGATGAGCGTTTGTATCCTGTGTTGGACGAGACTCTTGCCGAATGCCGCAACTTTACTTTGGTTAAGGGTGACGCAATGAAGCTTGATATAAGAGGGATTATGGATACATATTTTGCAGATATGAACAGCATAAAGGTGTGTGCAAATCTGCCATATTATATCACATCGCCAATCCTTACTATGTTGCTGGAGTCAGATCTTCCAATAGACGAGATTGAGGTTATGGTACAGCAGGAGGCGGCAGAGCGCCTTACTGCTCCCGTAGGCAGCAGGGAGGGTGGCGCCATTACGGTGATGGTTAATTACTACGGAGATGCCGAAATGATTATGCAGGTGCCAAGGGAGAGCTTTTATCCATCGCCTAAGGTGGATAGCGCCGTCATCAAGATTACTACGCACAGGGACAATCACTATGCTGTTAGTGATAAAAGAAAGTTCTTTTCATTAGTAAAGGCTGCCTTTGCCCAAAGACGCAAGACCGTTGTTAATTCTATTAATGCAACTCTCGGTATCCCGAAGGATAGGATTGTTGACGCACTGGTACAATCGGGTCTGGAGCCCACGATTAGGGCAGAAAAATTAGTAATGGAGGATTTTGTAAATTTAACTGATTTACTTATGAGTTAATATGGCGAAAGATAATATAAAAATATTTAGTTCCTATTCTATACCAAAGGCTGTTGGTGCTTTGGCAGTACCCAGTATGCTGGGTATGTTGATTAATATTGTATATAATTTGGCTGACACATTTTTTGTTGGACAAACCGGTGACAAAAATCAGGTTGCCGCAGTCAGCGTATCCATGCCTCTGTTTCTGCTCTTTTTGGCGTTGGGTAATCTGTTTGGAGTGGGCGGATGCGCTTTTATCAGCCGTTCTCTGGGAGAAGGCAAAAGGGATAAAATAAAGACAATTTCGTCCTTTTGTATTTATTCGGGATTGGGCATTGGCACTGTGATTGCAGTGGTTATGTTGATATTTCGCCGTCCGATATTGACGGTGGCCGGCGCAACCGACGCCACCATTGATTTTGCCGGCGATTATCTGTTTTGGGTACTGATAGGCTCGCCCTTTGTTGTTACCAGCATTGTGGCGTGTAATCTTATCCGTGGTGAGGGCGCCGCAAAGGACTCAATGATAGGTATGGTTATCGGCCAGGTTGTCAATATCATTTTGGACCCAATTTTTATTTTGTCTTCCGGGGACAAACTGTTCTCTTTTCATTTGCCCTTTGGATTTGGTATGGGCGTTGCCGGTGCCGCCATTGCCACTGTTTTGGGCAATGTGGTCAGTGTGTTGTATTTTTTAATTTACTTCCTCCGAGGCAAGTCAATTCTGTCCATTACGCCAAAGAGATTTTCTGCAAAAAACGGTATTGCCAAGGGTGTTATCAGCGTTGGTACTCCTGCGGCTATGAACAATGTATTGATGTCATTATCCAACATTGTTGTCAATATGTTCCTTGTTAAATACGGAGAATCAGCTATTGCTGCCATGGGTGTTGCTATGAAAGCCAATTTGCTGGTAGTAATGCTGCAAATAGGTTTGGCACAGGGTATTCAGCCTTTAATTGGTTATTGCTACGGTGCTAAAGAATATGGCAGAATGAAAAAGGGTATTCGTTTTGGTATGATGTGCAATATTATTATCGGTGCATCGGTGACAGTGTTCTATCTGCTGTACAGACAGCAGGTTATCCGTATGTTTATTGACAATGCCGATGTTGTAGACTATGGCGTAAAGATGCTAACTGCACTTATGACTCCCGGTCCGGTGCTTGGTATTATGTTTATTATCAATTTTGCATTCCAGGGGATGGGCAAGGGCATGCAGTCGTTTGTTCTTGCAGCAGGCAGACAAGGACTGATTTATCTGCCAATGCTGTTTGTTATGGACAAATTTGTAGGTCTTGAGGGACTTATTTGGTCACAGCCGGTAGCCGATGTTGTGTGCATTATCATCAGCGTTATTATGTTCTGGTCCACAATAAAAAAACTTCCCAAACAAAATGTATGACCGGTTAACGGATGGTTTCTTCCATCCGTTTTATTTTTGTTGAAATAACAGGTGTAATATGTTAAAATATATATGTTATGTAAGAGACAAGGCCCAGTCCGGTCCTTATACCATAACCTGAAACAAAGAATGGAATGGGGGAAAACAGGATGAACGATATCCTTTTCACACCTATGAAAATAGGCTCTTGCGAAATTAAAAACAGAATTGTAATGTCACCAATGCTTATGGGATTTGGTCAGTTCGACGGCACTGCCACCGATACAATGATGGATTACTACGAGGCTCGAGCAAAGGGCGGCACGGGTCTTATTATTACAGAGATTACTCGTGTTAATGACAAAACAGGCGCCAGCGCATTCGGACAGCTATCTATGAGCAACGACTCCACTATTGAGTCCGTATCAAAGATGGCCGACAGAATACATAAGCACGGGGCAAAACTGTTTGTTCAGCTCCATCACCCGGGCAGACAGAATGTGGGCTTAATGGTGGGCACAGTGCCTGTTAGTATTATGATGCAAAAGATTACCAAGGGCGCATACGGTAAGCTACTCTACAAGTTGACTCCAAAGGTTGGCCCCACTATGATGGAAAAGAATATTGTGCCTTGCTCAGTAGCACCATCCAAGTGTGACCCTGCTTATTTTGCCGGTGGCAGAGTCAGAGCGCTTAAACATAGCGAAATCAAGGAACTGGAGCAAGACTTTATTGACGCTGCTGTTAGGGTCAAAAAAGCAGGTTGTGACGGTGTAGAGCTTCACTGTAGCCACGGCTATTTGCTACAGCAGTTTTTGTCGCCTGTTACTAACCATCGTACCGATGAGTACGGAGGCAGCTTTGAAAACCGTATGAGATTCATCACCAATATTATCAATGGTATTAGGAGAGAATGCGGACAGGACTTCCCACTGATTGTTCGCCTTACTGTTGACGAGTGCTATGCAATGCAGGGTCAGCCTGACAAGGGATATGGCCTTGATGAGGGCATAAAGTACGCAAAAGCTCTGGAGAAGTTGGGCATTGATGCTATCGATGTGTCCAGTGCAGGATATGATACATTTAACTACTGGTTGGAACCGGTATCATTTGAGCCCGGCTGGCGAAAATATATGGCTAAGGCAGTGAAGGAGGCTGTTAGTATTCCTGTTATTGCAGCCAATCTTATTCGCTCACCGGAGCAGGCTGCTCAGCAGATTGAGGAGGGCGTTCAAGACTTTGTATCGCTTGGCAGACCTCATATTGCAGATCCCGATTGGACCCGCAAGGCACAGAATGGGGAACATATTCGCAGATGTATCTGTTGTCTAAACTGCTTTGAATCCATGGAGACAAATGCTTATATCGGCGGCCATGGCGAGTGCGCTGTCAACCCGTTTGTGGGTAATGAGGGCAAGGAGCTTGTTGTGGATGGTAACGGTCGTAAGGTAGTAGTTGTCGGTGCCGGTGCATCCGGTCTTACTGCTGCATATATTCTTGCTCAGCGTGGCTTTAGTGTTACAGTGCTGGAGAAGGATAGTACTCCCGGCGGCCAGCTCAAGCTTGCATCTGCTCCTCCACATAAGGCCAAGATTGGATGGCTTATTGAGGATTTAGTGGCACTGTGCAATGACAATGGTGTAGAGCTTGTGTATGATACCGTTGTGGATATGGACACCATAAAAAAATATGACCCATACGCAGTATTCTTAGCTATGGGCTCAAATCCTGTAAAGCCTAAGTTCCCGGGCGAATACAATTATGACGAGATGATTACCTTTGCCGATGTCCTTACCGGTAAGGTGAATTTGGATGGCAAAAAGGTGGCTGTTATCGGCTCCGGTATGACGGGTCTGGAGACGGCAGAGTATCTTAATGACCATGGTTGCAGTACTATTGTTGTAGAGATGGCAAAGGAGATTGCACCGGGTACCTGGATGCAACATTTGGATGATGTTATGCCTAGACTCCGTCAGAGCGGCACACGCTTTTTTACCGGCGAGCAGCTTAGCGAATTGTATGACGATAAGATTATTACTAAAAATGTTGACACCGGCGCTCTTACAACCCACCGTGTTGATGCCACGGTTTTGGCTTTGGGCTCCAGGAGTAACACATCACTTTATGAGCAGGTTAACTCCGGCTTTGAGCGTGTGTTCCAGATTGGTGATGAGTGCAGGGTCGGCAGAATCCAAAATGCCACCTCCACTGCATATAAGGCGGCTATCAGCCTGAAATAATTAGGTATATAATTATGATAAGATATAAAAAACCCAACCAAATCGGTTGGGCTTTTTGTCTGTCAGTGCTTATTCTTTTGATTCTATCAACTTGCACTTTAACTCAAATGTCTTTATTTTATCGTCGTTTACTCTGGCCACAGTCAGCGTGATTGTGTCGCCGGGCTTTGACTCGCTGAGGATGGATGTCATAACATCTGTGGATGTCATGGTCTTTCCGTTAACGGCAACAATCATATCATACTTTTGCAGGTCGGAGTTCTTGAGGTTGGAGTTTTCATCAATCTCTTGTACAACCATTGTGCCTTGAGCGTCCTTGTATCCCTGCTTTTCCAATTCAGCCAATATAGCAGATGCGTTATTAAAGCTGGACAATGGCAGATACGATAAACCAAGCTTTGCTCTGCCGGCTACATAGCCGTGCTCTATGAGGCTGTTAGCTGTGTTTACGGCAGTGTTGCTGGGTACTGCAAATCCCATGCCCTCGTACTCTGTTGATGCAATCTTGGATGAATTGATACCAATTACCTGACCTTGCATATTGAACAGAGCGCCGCCTGAGTTTCCGGGGTTGATAGCAGCGTCAACCTGGATACATTTTGTGTCGTATCCAATGGATGATTCCACAGGTCTGTCAACTGCAGAAACTATACCTTGAGTTACACTGTTTTTGAATTCAAGACCACCGGGACATCCGATGGCTACACATCCCTCGCCAACCTCAATATCATCGCTGTTGCCAAACTTAGCAATCTTTAGTCCGGTTTTTTCGATGGACAGAACGCCAATATCTGTTTGACTGTCAATGCCTACGACTGCAGCATCATATTCCTCGTCGTTGTTGAGAGTTACGGTAAATTTTGTTCCGTCCGAGATTACATGGGCAGCAGTCATAATGTATGTTTTGCCCTTGCTTTCGCTCATGATTACGCCTGAGCCGGTGCCTGCCTTAACCTCTGCGCCGTTAGAGTTGTTTCCATAGCCGTAGCTGTAAAAATAGTCGTATGCGCTCTGTGCGGCATATACTGTGATACCTACGCAGGAGTCCATGTTGTTTTGGGCAACGCCTGCTGCGGTTAGGTTGCCCTCGGCATCTGTTTTGGCTGCTCCGCCACTGCTTTCTACATTAGCCTTGTAGTCCTCGTCCTTGCTTTGGGATTGGCTGGTGTTACCGTCGTTGCCAGCGTTTGTGTCACTGTTTCCCAAGTAAGCAGCTATTGTTCCTGCAATAGCAACCACGATGCAGATAGCAAGCACAACTACAATACCTATTATGGTTTTGTTTTTCTTTTTGTTTGGCTTTTCATCTACAGATGGCGTTGCTTGCTGATTGTACTGCTGTGGTGGAATGTAGTACTGCTCCTGTACAGGCCGGTTGTACATAGATGGCATAGAGTTGCCGCTGTAGTACCCCCGGTTAGAGGGTGCAGATTGGGTCTGCTTTGGTTCAGTTGTGTTATTTTCTGTCGGGGTATAATCATCGTTTTGCGGTTGATTATTTCTTCCATAATTGAAATCGTCCATAATGTTTCCTATAGCCTTTCCGGCTACAAATAGTTTTATTAAAAATTCCTAACACCTTACTGTAGCCGGATAAGGCATATAATGGGAATTTAGCCATCTCAAAATTATGCCCTAGGCAAATTTTGAGGTCAATACAATCGGATTAGTGTGATTTTCACACTAAGTACTCCTTTTTATTTCTTTATATTTTTTGGCAGTGTAAAAATGAATTCTGCCTCTGTTTTGCTGTCAGAGCGTGCATAGATTCGTCCGCCGTGCATCTCTATCATCATTTTTACGATGTAGAGACCCAGTCCTGCTCCTTTGGCATCCAAACTGCGAGACTTATCTACTTTGTAAAAACGCTCAAATATTCTGCTCAGTTCGTTAGAATTGATGCCCTCGCCACTGTTCTTTATGGATATTTGTACATAATCAGCCATTTCTTTTATTGATATGTGGATGTATCCATTTTCGTTTGTGAACTTAACGGCGTTGTCAAACAGGTTGTACACAACCTGATATATCATATCGGTATCAGCGTCAATGTAACATGGCTCAACATCATCCAGACCTCTGATTTCTATATTCTTCTTTTCTATCTTTTGCTCAAAGGTCAGCAATATGTGGATAATTTGGTCAGTGACATTATAATTCTTTGGCTTCATCTCAAAATCACCGGATTCCATCTTGCTCATATTGAGCATAGCAACTACCAGACGGGACAACCTCCTAACCTCGTCGCTGACAATTTTGAGATAGTATTCTTCTTTGTCCTTTGGTATAGTTCCGTCAAGAATGCCGTCGATAAATCCTGCTATGGATGTCATTGGCGTCTTTAATTCGTGGGATACATTGGCGACAAAGGACCTGCGTGAGCTTTCCAGCTTATCCAGTGCGTCAGCCATATCGTTAAAGGCGTTGCCCAGGTCTGCCAGCTCGTCATCGCCGTCGATTCTAACTCTGTAGGAAAAGTCGCCCACAGCGAATCTCTTTGCCGCTGCACTCATCTGCTGTAGTGGTGTAATCATTCTTTTTGTTAGTATTCCTATACCGATGAACGCACCTACCAGACAAATAAGCGTAACTACAAAGAACATCTTGAACACTGCCGATACCAGTGAGCTTGTGCCGGCAGGAGTAAGCGCAAATACCGAGCCGATAATCTTGTCTTTACTGCCGTTAGGGTAAGACGACTTAATAACCGTACCTACCACATAGTACTTTTCGCCATCGATTACGGTTTGGCTGATTGCAGTACCCTCGTACACTCGTTGTATCAGCTTGTCATCCACCTTGAATCCCATGTGCTGCGAACACACAGTGCACATATCGGTGTATGCCTTGATGCCTGATTGGTCCTTGCAGATGATTACATTACCGGTTGGGTCGCATATAAATATGTCTGCGTCGATACAGTTGGACACCATCATCAATGACTCAGACAAAACTTCCTTTTCCGGAGAGTAGCTGCTGTTCATATCGTTGATAATCAGCGTCTCTGACACAGCCCTGCTAAGGGTGGCGGTGTTCTCCTTTAGGAGATCTGTCTTTTCGTTCAGCGAGTAGCTGTTTACCATCATAATCAGGGAGCCACCCAGGATTGTAAAGCTAACGGCAAACAATGCTCCAAACAGTACAAAGTAGGTTAGGAAGATATTTTGCTTTCTGCTTTTCTTTTTTGACATCAATTAGTTTTCCTTAGTTTCAAATTTGTAGCCTACTCCCCATACGGTCTTTAGGCTCCATTTGTCCGATACTCCCTCTAATTTTTCACGCAATCTCTTTACGTGTACATCAACAGTACGGGAGTCGCCGTAGTAGTCGAATCCCCATACCTCATCAAGGAGTTGGTCGCGAGTATATACTCTGTTTGGATTTGAGGCAAAGTGGTATATCAACTCCAACTCTTTTGGAGGAGTGTCCACAGGCTCGCCGTTAACCTTCATCTCGTAGTTTGCAATATTGATTTCCAGGTTATCGTACATTACGATTTTGTTTTGGGAATCCGTAGATTCTGCCTCACCCTTAGTTCTGCGAAGTACAGCTTTAACTCTGGCCATAACCTCCTTGGCATCAAAAGGCTTTACAACATAGTCATCGGCACCTAGCTCCAAACCCAGCACTTTGTCAAATGTCTCGCCTTTAGCTGTCAGCATAATAATTGGGGCAGAAGATGTTTTTCTGATTTCACGGCAAACCTGCCATCCATCCATTTTTGGCAGCATAATATCCAGCAATACCAGGTCAGGACTTTTTATTTGGAACATGTTTACTGCCTCCTGTCCGTCGTTTGCAGTATATACCACATAGCCGTCGTTCTCCAGGTACAGCTTTAGTAGTTCACAAATATTTAGGTCGTCATCTACCACTAATATCTTGTTTGACATATCATTACCTCTCATTCGTTTTATCTTATCACTGTGATGGATGTATATTACCACACATTTTTTAGTATATTTTTACATTCGGGTTAACAAAACATTAATTTTTTGAACAAATAATTAATTGCTATTTGCCATAATTTCTCGGCTTTCAACATAGTCAACAAATTGCTTTGCACATCTTGGGGACCTACCTCCGCGACGGCGGGCCCACTGGTCAGCTTCTTCCACCAGACTGTCCATATCCACCTTTAGACCACGGTCGGTAGCAATCTTTGCCACAATATCCTGATACTCTGCTTTGTCCGGATTTAGGAATGTAACACTAAGGCCAAATCTATCTGACAGGCTCAGATTTTCCTGCATAGCGTCGCTGCGATTGACATCGTTTTCTCTGTCAGAAAAGCTCTCTTTGATTAAGTGACGGCGGTTGGAGGTTGCGTAAATTAGGATATTGCTCTGCCTACCTGACAGAGAACCCTCCAGTGCCGCTTTTAGCTCGCCAAAGCTGTCATCGTGAGTATCAAAGCTTAGGTCGTCAATGTATATTATGAACTTCATAGGGCTGTCACTGATGCGTTCTCTAATCATCGTTAGGTCGTTGATGTCGCTTTTGGAAATCTCAATCATACGCAGGCCCTTATTGTGATATTCATTTAGGATTGCGTGGATGGTACTGCTTTTTCCGGTACCTCTGTCACCATACAGCAGTGTGTTGTTGGCAGGCAGTCCATGGAGAAATGCTATTGTGTTATCCAACACCTGCTTTCTTTGTGTTTCGTAATTCTTTAGGTCGGCCAGGGTTATTGGATCCAGGGATGTTATTGGCTCCAGCTCCCGGTTGCGCCAGGTGAATGCATTGAACTTTGCATATTTTCCGTAGCCGTTGTTTTTGTGAAATTCTATTAGCTCATCAATTTGCCCTGCCCAATTCTCAGTAAGAGGGAGCATTGCTCTGCCATCGGTTTTCCATGACGGCATGGTCTTCAGTATCTCTTGTATATCTTGGTTTTCTTCTGCCAGGATAATATCCCTAACAGTTACATTGGCGATGATCTCCAGCTTTTGCAGGTCGGACTTAACAGCCTCCAATATTGTGGGGTCAAGTTGGTTTGCTTTATCGGCGGCAGCTGCTTTAGTGAACACGTTGTCATCGGTGAGTATCAGCTTTGATACGTAGTGTCTCAGCGACTTGTGTCGGGACAGCAGTCCAAACAAGTGACTCTGCATCAGCAGTACTTTGTCGTTGTCGATGTTGGATAGCATACGATATATTGCACTGATTATTTCGTCATCCTTGATGTTGTATATGCACAGGGATTCAATATAGTATTTGATTTTGGTAGCGTTATTCACTTTGCCACCTCCGTTTTTTTTAAGATTATTTTCATTTTATACCATTTGTTCACAATTTACAAGTCTTTGTTATAAATTGTACCAAAAAAGTAGCTGCTTCATCATACAACCAAAAAAGTATTGTAAGATGTCGGACAACATGTTGACTTTAGTGTGTCCGGTGTGGTATTATTGAAAAAACAGGGAGGTGTGTATATGGCGGGTTCAATGCTGGCGGACAACATAGCCCAGTCTATATTGAAAATGATTGAGGTGGACAATCGCTTTGCTGTAGGTGACAAGCTGCCTAACGAAAACGACTTGGCATGTGAATTGGGAGTCAGTCGTTCAACTCTGCGGGAGGCTATCAAAATACTTACCACCAACGGCGTGCTGGAAATCAAGCGAGGCAAGGGCACTTTTGTTACATCCAATACCACCATAGATATGGATGATATTGGCGAGATTGCGTCGGGTCTTGACGATTTGTTCGAGATGCGGCTGATGTTTGAGCCTGATTGCGCTTACTACGCAGCATTGCGTGCTACCGATGATGAGATTGCTGCTATTTGTCATTACGGCGAGGCGATTGAACGCAAAATTATCAGTGGCGAGGACAGAACCTACGAGGAACAGAAGTTCCACGAGAGTATTGCAAACGCTACACATAATGCATTTGTAAAGCAGTTTATGCCCATTATTTTTAACGCTATAAAAAAAGGCGTTATGGTGCTGCAAAAGGATGACGAGGTCAGTAATTCCAATATGCAGGACGACAGGCTGATTATGGATTTTATAAAAAAGAGAAATCCGGAGGGCGCTCGTACTGCAATGAGGCTTCACATCATCCATGCTATAGAAAAATTGTAAAATTTGTAAATTACCTATTGACATAGGACAACTGAAAATATATAATGTGAAATGTAATCAATACAGAGGCAGTTGTTGGACAACCAAAATGCAACTGCACTCGACCATTTTAGGAGGAAATAGAAATGGCAGACGCAAGAATTTTTTACGAATCAGATTGTAACCTTAGTTTGCTTGACGGTAAGACCGTTGCTATCATCGGCTTTGGTTCACAGGGACACGCACACGCACTCAACTTGCATGACAGTGGCGTAAATGTAGTAGTAGGTCTTTATGAGGGCTCCAAGTCATGGAAGCATGTTGAGGACCTTGGACTTAAGGTTATGACCACTGCAGAGGCAGTAAAGGCTGCTGATATTATTATGATTCTCACCCCGGACGAGAAGCAGGCAGCTATCTACAAGAATGACATTGAGCCAAACCTCACAGAGGGCAAGGCACTGGCTTTTGCTCACGGCTTCAACATTCATTTCAAGCAAATTGTACCGCCATCAAATATCGACATCTTTATGATTGCTCCAAAGGCTCCCGGCCACACAGTAAGGTCAGAGTACAAGGAGGGTAAGGGTACACCTTGTCTTGTTGCTGTATATCAGGATGCTTCCGGTCACTGCCAGGATATTGCTCTTGCTTACGGTGCAGGTATCGGTGGCGCTCGTGCAGCAATTCTTGAGACCACATTCAAGTGCGAGACAGAGACTGACCTATTTGGTGAGCAGGCTGTTCTTTGCGGCGGTGTTACTGCTCTTATGAAGGCCGGTTTTGAGACTCTTGTTGAGGCAGGCTATGACCCAAGAAATGCATACTTTGAGTGCATCCACGAAATGAAGCTTATTGTTGACCTTATCTACTCAGGCGGTTTCAGCAAGATGAGATACTCAATCTCCAACACCGCTGAGTATGGTGACTACGAGACCGGCAAGCGTCTTATCACAGAGGAAACTAAGAAGGAAATGAAGAAGGTACTTGAGGAAATTCAGGACGGTACATTTGCTTCCAAGTTCATTACAGAGGCTAACAACGGTTGGGCTCACTTCAAGGCTAAGAGAGAGCTTGAGGCTAGCCATCAGCTTGAGGAAGTCGGCGAGGGCATTCGTGCTATGTACAGCTGGTCCAAGGGCGAAGACAAGTACGCAGAAAAGTAAATCTTATACCGATACAACAAAGGACACACCAATTACGGTGTGTCCTGTTTTTTATATTACCATTCCAAATTATGCAGCTTTCCTTTTGTGGATAGTTGGGGGTAGTTCCACTGGCGTAGCACTTCGTAGGTTCCTACTGCCACAGCGTTTGACAAATTAAGGCTGCGTATGATTCCTCTCATTGGCAATCGTACACATCTGTCATGATTTGCTTTCAGCAATTCTTCGGGCAGGCCCTTTGTTTCCTTGCCGAATACCAGGTAGCATCCGTTGGGGTATTCTACATCCGAGTGGCTTTGTTCCGCCTTTGTAGTAAAATAGTAGAACTGGGCGTTTTTGTTCTTTTCAAAGAATTCTGCGCTGCTGTCATAGTAGGATATATCCAATTTGTCCCAGTAGTCCAAGCCGGCGCGCTTTACCTGTTTGTCGGTGATGGTAAATCCCATTGGACCAACCAGGTGCAGTCTGGCACCGGTGGCGGCACAGGTGCGTGCGATGTTGCCGGTGTTCTGGGGAATTTCCGGCTCAATTAGTACTATGTTAAGCGATTGCTCCATCTATATATACCTCAACTATGTTTAGCTCCTCATCGGCCACGATTAGGTCGGCGCACTTGCCAACAGCGATTGAGCCGATATTATCATCCTCGCCGATAACTCCGGCAGGATTGATGGTGCAGGAGCGAAGTGCAGTTTCCACATCAATACCGAATGATATTAGGTTTTTGAATTCCTGATATACATTAGTAATGGAGGCTGCGATTGTGCCGTCCTCCAATCTGGCAACTCTGTCGCCATCTGTTACGTAGGTCATTTGTCCGCCCAGTTCGTACTGTCCGTTGCCCAGCCCTGCGCCGCGCATACTGTCGCTGATAACCACGGCACGGTCATTGCCCAGTATCTTGAATGTGTTGCGTAAAACAGCAGGGCAGATATGCTCGCCGTCACATATCAACTCACAGGTGACATGGCTATCCAGTGCAGTACCCACCACACCTGCCTGCCGATGGGTCATGGGCGTCATAGCATTGTACAGATGGGTTATATGGTTTGCGCCGTTATCTATTGCATTTTTTGTTTGGAGGGAATCAGCACTTGTGTGGCCGATTGCCACAGTGCATTTTTCCTTTACGCCGGATATAAACTCTACGCTGTCAAATGCCTCCGGCGCAATGGTGATTATCTTAATCATACCGTTGATTGCCAACAGTTCGTTCATTTCGTCCATACTGCCGGCACGGAGGTATTCCGGATTTTGTGCACCGCATTTTGCCTTACTGATGTATGGACCTTCCAGATTGATTCCTACCAGCTTTGCGCCTTTTGGATTACAGGTGCCGGCTACGGATACAATATCTTTTAGTCTGTTGTGGGGCAGGGTCATAGTTGTCCCACAAAATGAGGTAACGCCGTTTTTTGCCAAATAGGTGCTGATATTGTCTATTGCATCAGCTGCGGCGTCACAAAAATCACTGCCTCCACCTCCGTGGATATGTATGTCCACCATACCGGGCAGTATGATTTTTCCACTCATATCCACACCGTCTTCTGCTAATATACCTATTTCGGCAATTCTGCCGTTCTCTATTCTAATGTCGCCGTATTCTTTTTTAAAATCTTCGTTAAAAAAGGTGCAATTTTTAAGTATCATTACTCATATTCCTTTGCTATTCTGTATGCCAGCTCCTGCAGTTGTTCAAAATGCTCAAGGGACGCCATTTCTCTGCGTAGGGCGGCTCCGCCTCGCATACCCTTTGTGTAGTATGCTGCGTGGTGCCTTGCCTCTCGCATCGCTGTGTATTCGCCCTTGTATTCCATTGTGGTTTCGATATGCTTTAGCATAGTCACCATCTTTTGGGTTACAGTTGGCTCTGGCAGAACTCTGCATTCATCCAGGTAAGCGTTGATTTGGCTGAATATCCATGGATTACCCAGTGCGCCCCTGCCTATCATAATTGCGTCACAATTAGTTTTTTCCAGCATAATGGCTGCCGATTGCTGGTCGGTTATGTCTCCGTTGCCGATAACCGGTACGGACACTGCTTTTTTTACCTGCGCAATAATGTCGTAGTCCACCTTGCCACTGTACATTTGCTGTTTTGTTCTGCCGTGTACGGTGATTGCGGCAGCACCTGCCTTTTCTGCCAGGGTTGCTATCTCTATTGCGTTGATACTGTCGTCGTCCCATCCCTTGCGTATTTTGACGGTAACGGGAATTTCTACAGCATTAACTACCGCCTTTGTAATTTGGTATGCCAGCTGTGGGTTACGCATCAGGCTGGCACCACCACCGTTGGAGGCGATTTTTGGGGCGGGGCACCCCATATTTATGTCTATTATATCCGGGTGGAATTGCAGGCACATCCGGGCGGCTTTAGCCATTGTCTCCGGTTCATCTCCGAATATTTGGGCACCGCCGGGGTGCAAGTCACCCATTTGCAGCAAGGCGCGACTCTTTCTGTCGCCCATAGTCAGTCCCTTGGAGGATACCATTTCGGTTACAGTATATGCTGCCCCGTGTTGTACACACAGCTCCCTAAATGCCCTGTCAGCAATGCCTGCCATAGGAGCCAGGAATGCTATGTGCTCAAATTTTACATTTCCTATATTCATATCGTATCTCTCGCTAAATATTATCAATGATAATATAGCACAAATGTCTTTATTTAGCAAATATAAATTGTAATAATCATGGATATGTGATATAATAAATCAACTATGTTTTTGGGGTGGTTATATGAAACTGCTGGTATTGGACGGTAACAGTATTATCAACCGTGCATTCTATGGCATAAAGCTGCTTACTACAAAAAGCGGCGACTATACTAACGCTATATACGGCTTTCTTAATATGCTGAATAAGTTTGAGGAGATGTGTTCACCGGATGCAATCACAGTTGCATTTGATGTGAGCGCGCCCACCTTTAGGCACAAGATGTATGACGGGTATAAGGCAGGCAGACACGCCATGCCTGATGAACTGCGCCAGCAGATGCCTGTGCTTAAGGATTTGTTGCACCTGCTGGGCATAAAAACGATAGAATGTTCCGGCTGGGAGGCAGACGATATTTTGGGTACTCTTGCCGGAGCTTGCCGCGACAATGGTGATGAGTGCTTTATCGCTACCGGTGACCGTGATGCATTACAGCTGGCTCACCACGGCGTCAAGGTGCTCCTTGCTCGCACAAAGTCCACTGATGTTATGGACGAGGAGGCAATTATGCAGGAGTATGGTGTTACGCCACACCAATTAATCCAGGTTAAGGCATTGCAAGGGGATTCCTCCGACAATATCCCCGGAGTTACCGGTATTGGACCAAAGACGGCTCTTGACCTTATTGCCCGTTTTGGCACTATTGACTATATCTACGAAAATCTTGATACTATTGATGTAAAAAAAGGCGTTCATGACAAGCTTGAACGGGACAGGGACAATGCGTATCTGTCCCTGGCTTTGGGCGAAATAAAAACGGACGCTCCTATCGACACTGATATTAATTCCTATCTCATTAACAACGGAGACAAGCAGGCTGCTGCCAGAGAATTTGCCCGTCTTGAGTTATTTTCTTTGCTGGACAAGTTTAACCTTAATGCCAATGATACAGTGGCTGTTGAGGAGACTGTTGCACAGCGTAATGTTCAGCGTCTAACTTGTATTGATGCCGATTATTTACTGAAGAAAATCGGCACTGACGACGCCTATTTTTATCCGGCTGTGTCAGATGGTGAGATTACGGATTTGTACTTCGCCTTTGGTGACGAGATTATTACCATGCCGTCCGACACTCCGGAGTACAAGTATTTTGTGCGTACCTTTTTTGAGAGCGATTGCAAAAAATACACATATAACTCCAAGCTGGTGCATCGCTTGGCGATTGCCTTGGGTGTTGAATGCAAAAATGTTTGCGGCGACTTGATGCTTAGCGGTTATTTGCTAAAGCCATCCGATAGCAAATACGATATTGAGCATCTATGCCTTGAGTATGGTGTTGCGATGCCCGAATACAAGAATTCGTTAGGCGGCGAAGATAATAATGTTGTATATGCCGCAGTAATCAAGCCTTTGTTTGAAAAGACGGATGTGCTTCTTGATGAGGCTGACCAAATCTCCTTGCTAACAGATATTGAGCTACCACTGGCACGTGTACTGGCAAAAATGGAGATAGCCGGTTTTTGTGTTGACAAGCAGGGAATAGAAGCCTTTGGCAAATCACTGCAAGCCCGTATTACCGAGCTTACCCGGTTGATATATGACCTGGTGGGATATGAGTTCAATATCAATTCGCCAAAGCAGTTGGGCGTTGCCTTGTTTGAGGACTTGGGACTCCCTTGCAAAAAGAAGACAAAGAGCGGTTATTCCACCAACGCTGAGGTGCTTGAGGGATTGAGATACGACAACCCGGTGGTGGAGAATATCTTGGAGTATCGCTCATTGAGTAAGCTGAAGTCCACCTACTGCGACGGATTGCTAAAGGTTATTGCCGATGACGGCAGAATTCATACCTCATTTAATCAGGTAGAAACCCGAACAGGCAGAATAAGCTCGCTGGAGCCTAATTTGCAGAATATTCCTATCCGCACTCCATTGGGCAGAGAAATGCGTAAGTTTTTTGTTGCCGGTGATGATATGATGCTGATAGATGCCGATTACAGCCAGATTGAATTGAGAGTGCTGTCGGATTTATCCGGGGATGAGAATATGATAAAGGCATTTAACAGCGGTGTTGATATTCATACCAATACTGCGTCACAGGTGTTCGGTTTGCCTGTGGAAATGGTAACTCCCCAGATGCGTTCCCGTGCCAAGGCAGTTAACTTTGGTATTGTGTATGGCATTGGCGCTTTCTCCTTGTCAAAGGATATTGGCGTTACTCGTAAGGAGGCACAGGAATATATCAACAACTATCTTGCTACCTATAGCGGTGTTGACAGTTATATGAACCGTATGATTGACTTAGCAAGGGATAGGGGATATAGCGAGACCTTGTTCAAGCGCCGCAGATACTTGCCTGAGCTTGCCTCCTCCAACCACATGCTGCGTTCATTTGGTGAGCGTGTTGCACGCAATATGCCTATTCAAGGCACAGCTGCCGATATTATCAAGATTGCTATGATTCGAGTTGACAGTAGATTGTCCCGGGAAGGTATGCAGGCTCGCCTGATTTTGCAGGTGCACGATGAATTGATTGTTGAAGCTCCTGATGATGAAGCCGAGAAAGCGCTCCGAATAGTAACCGAGGAAATGGAAAATGCCTGCCACATGGCAGTAAAGCTTCGTGCCGACGGTGCCATTGGCAAAACATGGTACGACGCTCATTAAGTAATATGAAGATAGAAAAATTTGCTTTGCAGTATCTTGATGATGTTGCAAATATAGAAAAAATCTGCTTTGCTCATCCCTGGAGCAGGCAGGATTTGAAAAATCAATTAGACCTTGATACATCGCATTTTCTTGTTGCTGTGGAAAATTGCAGTGCTGTCGGATATATGGGACTTCAAGTTTTTACCGGCGAGGGATATGTAACAAATGTTGCCGTTTTGCCCCAATACAGACAGCGGGGAATCGCAAAGGCACTCATTGACGAAGCACTTAAAAACGATATGCGCTTCATTACTCTTGAGGTGCGAGAGAGTAATACTCCTGCAATAAAACTGTACGAAAAAGCAGGGTTTAAAAATGTGGGCACCCGCCCGAATTTTTATACCGACCCTATCGAGGACGCAATTATAATGACTAAGAATGTCGAAGATTGATATGTTTATAAATGATAGTATAGAAAGTGGAGGAATTGTGTGAATATGAAAATATTAGGTATAGAGTCCTCCTGTGATGAGACTGCTGCTGCAGTTGTTGAGGATGGACGCAGGGTGTTATCAAATGTGATTGCATCATCACTGGAGGAGCATAAGCTCTATGGTGGTGTTGTGCCGGAGATTGCCTCTCGCCGCCATGCTGAGAGCATAAGTGGAGTAGTGGAGGAGGCTTTGGCAAATGCAGATTGTACAATGGATGATATTGACGCCATTGCCGTTACCTACGCCCCGGGCCTTATCGGCTCACTGCTGGTGGGCGTTAATTTTGCAAAGGGATTATCCGTAGCCACCGGTACTCCGTTGGTGCCTGTGCATCATCTTAGGGGACACATTGCATCAAATTACATATCCACCGATATTGAGCCACCATTCCTTTGCCTGGTAGTTAGCGGTGGACATAGCCATATTGTAGCAGTAAAATCCTATACCGATTTTGAGGTAATGGGCAAGACCCGTGATGACGCAGCAGGTGAGGCACTGGACAAGGCAGGCAGAACTATGGGTCTGGCATACCCCGGTGGCGTTAGTATCGACAAGCTATCCCCACAGGGGGACGACACTGCCTACACCTTCCCCAGACCTAGGATAAACGGAGCCGAATTTGACTATTCTTTTAGTGGATTAAAGACGGCTGTTATCAATATTATGCACAATGCTCACCAAAAGGGCGAGGAGATTAATGTGGCTGACCTGGCTGCATCATTTCAAAGTGCAGTTGTGGATTGCTTGCTAAGTAATTTTGAGGCCGTGGCAAAAAAGTATAACTACAAAAATTTAGTTATCGCAGGTGGTGTATCTGCTAATTCCAGACTTAGAGCAGACGCGCAGGCCATGTGTGATAATCACGGCTGGAGCCTCCATGTGCCGGAATTAAAGTATTGTGGTGATAATGCCGCCATGATTGCCGCACAGGGATACTATGAGTATTGCGACGGAGTAGTGGCAAATGCAGATATTAACGCCTATGCTACTATGCCACTGGACAATTTGACCTATTAGATTTGTGAAAATATTATCAATTTTAGATAATGTGCCTATTTTGGCGAAAAATGATGGTAATGTATTGAAATTACATATAAAAATGGATATAATTATACTAACGAACTAGGACCTATTAGGACTTGGTTTATGATTATGTTATTTCTAATTAAAGGAGAATAATTATGGAATCAAAACTCACTAAAAATCCATCACTCCTTGCTTGGCTTGACGAGAAGGTAGAACTTCTTAAGCCATCCGAGATTGTATGGATTGACGGCTCAAAGGAGCAGATTGACGCTCTCAAGGCTGAGGCTGTTGAGACCGGCGAAATGATTAAGCTAAACGAAGAGCTTCTTCCTGATTGCTATCTTCACAGAACAGCAGAGAATGACGTGGCTCGTGTTGAGGCTCGTACCCTTATCTGCACAACAAAGGAAGAGGATGCAGGTCCTACCAACCACTGGATGGATCCAACCGAGTGCCACAAGATGCTGGATGAGATTGCTGCCGGCTCATACGAGGGCAGAACAATGTATATCATTCCTTACTCAATGGGTCCTGTCGGCTCACCGCTGGCTAAGATTGGTATCGAGGTTACAGATTCAATCTATGTTGTTCTCAATATGAATATTATGACCAGAGTCGGCAAGAAGGTTCTTGATGTTCTTGGCGACAGCGATGACTGGGTAAGAGGTCTCCACTGCAAGTGCGATGTTGACCCGGAGAACAGATGGATTGTTCAGTTCCCGGAGGAGAACTCAATCGTATCAGTTAACTCTGCATACGGTGGTAATGTACTTCTCGGTAAGAAGTGCTTTGCTTTGCGTATTGCTTCATATCTTGGTAAGAACGAGGGCTGGCAGGCTGAGCACATGCTCATTCTCGGTCTCCAGAAGCCGGACGGCGAAATCAGATATATCTGCGCTGCATTCCCATCAGCATGCGGCAAGACCAACCTTGCTATGCTCATCCCACCGGAGGGATACCAAAAGAAGGGCTACAAGGTATGGTGCGTAGGTGACGATATTTCTTGGATCAGAAAGGGCAAGGACGGCAGACTCTATGCTATCAATCCGGAGAACGGTTTCTTTGGCGTAGCACCGGGTACAAATATGAAGTCCAATCCTAACGCTCTTAAGTCAACAATGCAGGGCACAATCTTTACCAATGTTTGCCACAATCTTGATAACAACACTGTATGGTGGGAGGGTCTTGACAAGAACCCACCGACAAACGCAATCGACTGGAAGGGCAACCCATGGAACGGCGCAGAGTCAGAAGAGAAGGGCGCTCATCCTAACTCAAGATTCACTGCTCCTGCTGTTAACTGCCCATGCATCAGCGACCAGTTTGAGAATCCTGATGGTGTTCCTATTTCTGCTTTTGTATTTGGCGGTCGCCGCGAAAAGCTTACTCCATTGGTATATCAGTCAAAGGATTGGAATCACGGTGTATTCGTAGGCTCTATTATGGGCTCCGAGACTACTGCTGCTGCTACAGGTGCAGTTGGTGTTGTTCGTCGTGACCCAATGGCTATGCTTCCATTCTGTGGTTACAATATGGGTGACTACTGGAAGCACTGGATTGAGATTGGCAAGACTCTTGACCCGGATAAGGCTCCTAAGATTTTCAATGTTAACTGGTTCCGTAAGGATGATGAGGGCAACTTCCTGTGGCCGGGCTTTGGTGATAACCTTCGTGTTCTCGATTGGATTATCGACCGTTGCGACGGCAAGGTAGATGCACAGGAAACACCTATCGGTTATCTCCCTTATGCTAAGGATATTAATCTTGAAGGTCTTGATATGACTGAGGAAGAGCTTGACAACATTCTCGATGTTGACAAGGCAGCTTGGGAAGAGGAGCTTGCAGGTGTTGATGAGCTTTACGCTAAGTTTGGCGACAAGCTTCCACAGGAGCTTGCTGATGAGCTTGCAGAGGTTAAGGCTGCACTCAAGGACTAATGCTATAAGATTAAGAGGTGTGCCCCGGCGCACCTCTTTTTTGTTTGACAATCAAGAGTAATAGGTATATTATATACTTGTCAATTTTTGAAAAGAGAGATACGCTTTATGATTTTTTCTAATCTATTTGGTAAAAAACAGCCTCGCCAATATCCGGACACTCTGGAGATTGTTGATAATATGGTTACTTTGCAGGCTCTATGTGACGCCTTGGAGGTAGAAATACCAAGAAAACTGAGAAGTAAGGCTCACAAGTCTTTTCGTGTTGCCTTCAAGCCTACTCTTGTTAAGCCGGGGGATATTTATCTTTGTGTAAAGACGCCGGAGGCTCTGTATATTAAGAACAAGAATACCAAGGACTACTTTAATGATTCTATCGAAAAGGGTGCATCACTGATTATCATAGATAAAAAGAGATATAAGAAGTACGGCCTTAACGACAAACGCGTGCCTGTTATCCTTTTGGATGACACCACTCGCCAGGTTACCAAGTTCTTTGGCAAAATTAGAAATGCGTATGACTCAAAGGTTGTTATGATTACCGGAAGTGTAGGCAAAACCACTACTAAGGACCTGTGCTACGCCGTTACAAAAAATCATTTTAATACTTATGCCAGCGAGAAAAACGGCAACACTATTTTCCGCAGCGCCAACCACATGTATCGTGAGTACGGTCGCAACGGAAATGAGCTTCTTATTCAGGAGTCGGGTGCAGGTCGCAGAGGCTCAGTTCGTTTTGCCTCCGAGATGTTGACGCCGGACATTTTTGTGCTTACCAATGTTTATAAGCATCACTTCCAGGTCTACAAGACTATGGAAAATTTGTTTGAGGACAAGACAAGTCCCGATGACAACATTCGCGGCAACGGTATCGTGGTAACTAATTTTGATGACGAAAAAATCAGGAATCACAATTTCAAGCATAGGGTAATATCCTTTGCCGTTGACTATGAGGATGTAGATTACAGAGCTGTCAATATCCACCAGGAGATTGAGTACCTGTGCTTTGATATTTACGAGCGTGCCACCGGCACCACAATTCCTATCAAGGTGCAGCTGCTGGGTGTTCACAATGCCTATAATGCTACTGCTGCCTTTATAGTAGCCAAAAATCTAGGTATGACCAATGAGGAAATCCAAAGAGAACTGGAAAACTACCGTACCGAGGGCGTGCGCCAAAATCTGCAGAATGTAGGCGGCGTGTATATTGATATGGACTGCTACAATGTGGCTGAGGAGTCCATTATGACTATGCTCAAATCAGGTGAGGACTTTCCTATTGATACCGAATCCAAGCGTATTGCCCTTATCGGAGGCGAAAACAAATTGGGCGATGATGTTCGTCAGCGTAGCCTTGAGTTTGGCAAAAAATTGGGAGAAGTTAAGTTTGATTCCTTTCTGCTGTGCGGCAGTCCCGGTGAGACCAAATTGGATTTGAATAAGTATGGCGATGCTCAGTCCCTGTACGAGGGATTTACCTCCGTGTCTAACACCGATTGCCGGCTTTGTACCAACCTTGCAGATATGGAAAATTATCTTCGCGCCAATGTTAAGGCAGGCGACCTGCTGATGGTAAAGGGCATTTATTTACTGGATATGGCTATAGCTGTTGACAAGGCCTTTGGCACATCCTACTCCTTTGATTTGAGTTATTATCAAAAGGAGATGGTGTCGGTTGATGCAGATGGATACCGGAGCAATATGATACCTCGCTTTGACCGGCTGGAGATTACTTCTGCCCCGGTTACAGACGGCGTAGCGGTAATTCCCGACGAGATTCAGGGCGTTCCCGTGTTTAGACTCAAAAACGAGATTTTTAAGGATAACGCGGAGGTTAAGTCTGTTGACCTTGGCTCCGCTGTAAAGAATATCGGCGCAGGTGCATTTGCCGGCACAGAGATAGAAGAGATTATCATTCCCGACAGCGTGTTGGTTATTGAGGATGGCGCATTTGCTGATTGCAAGAACCTAAAGACTGTTGTGATTGGCAAAAATGTTACTCATATCGGTGCAGATGTGTTTGCAAATTGTTCTGCACTGGAGAGAGTTGATGTTCCGTCCCGCGTTAAGTTTATCGGCAAAAATGCCTTTCCAACCGATGGAGACTGCACAATAGTATGTGAGGACGGCTCATTTGCTTTTGAATTTGCAGCCGACAACACAATAAAATTTGAACTGAAATAATTATTGCGGACGATGGCTGTTTTGCCTTCGTCCTCATTTTGTTATATATTACTTGCACTAATTTGTATTATTTGCTATAATACAATGGAAAATAAGTAAGGAGCTATTGCTATGGATTCTAAAACAAAAAAAGAACTTCAAGTTTTTGCTACACAGATTCGTATGGGCATTATCGAAGGCACATATAACGCCAAAGCAGGCCATCCGGGTGGTTCACTGTCATCTGCCGATGTGTTTGCGTACCTGTACGGCAAGGAGATGAGATTTGATTCATCCAACCCACATTGGGAGGACAGAGACCGTTTTGTTCTCTCCAAGGGACATTGTGCGCCGGGTCTATACAGTGCTTTGGCACACAAGGGATTTTTCCCGGTGGAGGATTTGAAGACTCTTCGTCACATTGATTCATATCTCCAGGGTCACCCAAATATGAATCTCATTCCCGGTGTTGATATGAGCACAGGCTCATTGGGTCAGGGCGTCAGCGTTGCTGTGGGTATGGCAAAGGGCGCAAAGTATTTGGGCAAGGACAATGTCAATGTCTATACTCTTCTCGGCGATGGCGAGATTGAGGAGGGCCAGGTTTGGGAGGCATTTATGTTTGCCAATCAGTACGGTCTTGACAATCTCTGTGTTATTATCGATTCCAACGGCTTACAGATTGACGGCGCCTGCAACGATGTTATGAGCGCCGAGCCTATTGACGAAAAGATGAAGTCCTTTGGGTTTGATGTAGTTATCATCGACGGCAATGACTTTGACCGGATTGACGACGCTTTTGATGCCTTCCATAAGTCTGACAAACCATTCTGCATTATTATGAATACCGTCAAGGGCAAGGGCGTATCATATATGGAAAACCAAGTAGGCTGGCACGGCAAAGCCCCTAATGAAGAAGAATATAATATTGCTATGGCAGAGCTTAATGCTAAAATGGCGGAATTGGAGGCGTAATTATGGCAGAAGTAAAGAATATTGCTACTCGTGACAGCTACGGTAATGCACTAAAGGAGCTTGCTGCTCAGGGTGCCGACAAGCTTGTTGTACTGGATGCTGACCTTTCTGCAGCTACAAAAACAGGAATTTTCAAAAAAGAATATCCCGACCGTCATATCAACTGCGGTATTGCAGAGGCAAATATGATTTGCGCTGCTGCCGGAATGGCTACTATGGGACTTGTACCATTTGCCTCCAGCTTTGCAATGTTTGCAGCCGGCAGAGCATTTGAGCAGGTCCGTAACTCCATTGGTTATCCACATCTTAATGTGAAGATTGGCGCCACCCACGCAGGTATCAGCGTAGGTGAGGACGGTGCAAGTCATCAGTGCTGCGAAGATTTTGCTCTTATGCGTTCTATTCCGGGTATGGTTGTTATTTGTCCCGCTGATGATGTTGAGGCAAAGCAGGCTGTTAAGGCTGCATACGATTATGAGGGCCCGGTATATCTTCGTTTTGGCAGACTGGCAGTGCCGGTATTCCACAGTGATGACTACAAGTTTGAGATTGGCAAGGGCGAGGTAGTTCGTCAGGGTACAGATGTTACCATCGTTGCCAACGGTCTTATGGTTGCCGAGGCTATTCAGGCAGGCGAGATGTTGGCAGAGCAGGGTATCAGCGCTGAGATTATCAATATCGCTACTATTAAGCCCCTTGACGAGGAGCTTGTTGTCGCATCTGCTCGTAAGACAGGCAAGGTTATCACCGTGGAGGAGCATAGTATCATAGGTGGTCTCGGCGAGGCTGTATGCAGTTGCCTTAGCGAAAAGTGCCCAACTCCTGTAAAGCGCATTGGCGTCAATGACGAATTTGGTCACTCCGGACCTGCCAAGGATTTGCTAAAGCAGTTTGGACTTTCCGCCGAAAATATCGTAAAGACAACTATTGAGTTTGTTAAATAATTAACTATTGATTTATCCTTCCAAATAATATATAATATTTGGCGGCAAATTAATAAGCTTCAAAAATTACAAAGAGAGGTAAAAATATGGAAGCATTGAATAAGAAGACCATCGAGGATGTTGAAGTAAGGGGTAAGAGAGTTCTTGCTCGTTGTGATTTCAATGTGCCTCTTAAGGATGGCGAAATTACCAATGATAAGCGTATTGTGGCTGCACTGCCCACAATCAAGTATCTTATGGACAATGGTGCAAAGGTTATCCTGTGCTCCCACCTTGGCAGACCTAAGGGAGAGTACAAGCCTGAGTTCAGCCTTGCTCCTGTTGCAAAGAAGCTTTCTGAGTATCTTGGCACAGAGGTTAAGCTTGCTGAAGACCCGGAGGTTGTAGGCGCAAATGCAAAGGCTATGGCTGCTGACCTAAAGGACGGCGAGGTTATGCTCCTCGAGAATGTTCGTTATAGAGCAGAGGAGACAAAGAATGAGGAGAATTTCTCCAAGGAGCTTGCATCACTTGCAGACATTTTTGTTAACGATGCATTCGGTACTGCACACAGAGCACACTGCTCAACCACAGGCGTGGCTGCTTATCTTCCGGCTGTATGCGGTTACCTTATCCAAAAGGAAATTCAGTTCATGGGCGGCGCTCTTGCTGACCCTAAGCGTCCACTGGTTGCTATCCTTGGCGGTGCTAAGGTATCCGACAAGATTGGTGTAATCAGCAACCTTATCGACAAGTGCGACACCATCATAATTGGCGGTGGTATGGCTTATACATTTATGAAGTATCTCGGCCACTCAATCGGCACATCACTTCTTGAGGCTGACTGGGTTGAGAAGGCCGGCGAGATGATGGCTGATGCAAAGGCTAAGGGCGTTAACTTCCTTATCCCTGTTGACAACAAGGTTGGTAGGGAGTATGACGAAAATACAGAGGCTATGGTTGTAAATAGCGACGAGATTCCTGACGGCTGGATGGGTCTTGACATCGGTCCAAGGTCACAGGAACTGTTTGTTGATGCAATCAAGGGCGCAGGCACTGTTATTTGGAACGGCCCTATGGGTGTATCCGAGTGGGAGAACTTTGCTGCCGGCACAATTGCAGTTGCTAATGCAGTTGCCGAGTCAGGCGCAATTTCCGTTATCGGCGGCGGTGACTCCGTTGCTGCTGTAACCAAGCTTGGCTACGCAGACAAGATGAGCCACATTTCTACCGGTGGCGGCGCATCACTGGAATTCCTTGAGGGTAAGGTGCTTCCCGGTATCGACGCTCTTATGGATAAGGACTAATTGACTTTTGTGTACAAAGGGCATAGCGCTCTTTGTACATTTTGATGAAATAAGAAAAAAGAGGTAATACTATGAACAAGGCTATGAGAAAAGCAGTTATCGCCGGTAACTGGAAAATGAATAAGACACCTGCTCAGACAACAGCTCTTATCAATGAGATGAAGCCACTTGTCGCTGATGCAGATTGTGAGGTTGTACTTTGCGTACCTTTTGTTGACATCCCTGCCGCTGTTGAGGCTGCTAAAGGCTCCAACATCAAGATTGGTGCAGAGAATGTTCACTTCAAGGACAACGGTGCATTCACCGGTGAGGTCGCTGCAGATATGCTTCTTGAGCTTGGCGTTGAGTACGTTGTTATCGGCCACAGCGAGAGAAGAACATATTTTGGCGAGACAGACCAGACTGTTAACCTTCGCACCCTTAAGGCTCTGGAAAAGGGACTTAAGCCAATCGTATGCGTAGGCGAGACTCTTGAGCAGAGAGAACTCGGCTATACCGAGACTCTACTTAAGTACCAGACAAAGATGGCTCTTACTAATGTAACTGCTGACCGGCTTAAGGATGTTATCATCGCATACGAGCCTGTATGGGCAATCGGCACAGGCGTTACTGCTACTGCTGACCAGGCTGACGAGGGCAACGGCTTCGTTCGTTCTGCTATCGCTGAGGCTTATGGTGCAGACGCTGCAGAGACTGTTACTATTCAGTATGGCGGATCAATGAACGCCGGCAATGCTGATGAGCTTGTTGCTAAGACCAATGTTGACGGCGGTCTTATCGGCGGCGCTTCATTAAAGGCAGAGGACTTTTCTATCATAGTAAAGGCTGCTTCTAAGTAATATAAGATTATTTGTGGGCAGATGCTTTATTCTGCCCACTGTTTTTTGGAGGGAAATATGAAAAAAACTAATGTACTTTGCATTATGGACGGATTTGGCCGTAATCCTTCAGATTATGGCAACGCTGTAGCGGCTGCCAAAAAGCCAAATCTGGATATGCTTATGGACAAGTATCCATACACCTTTATTGGTGCATCGGGTCTTGATGTAGGTCTGCCGGACGGCCAAATGGGCAATTCTGAGGTTGGACACACAAATATGGGCGCCGGTAGAGTGGTTTATCAGGAGCTCACTCGTATTACAAAATCTATTCAGGACGGCGATTTTTTTGAGAATGATGCCCTGGTTACTGCCATCCAAATGGCTATCGACAACGGCAAGGCGCTCCACCTTATGGGCCTTATGTC
Source organism: Eubacterium sp. (assembly GCA_051881195.1). Lineage (GTDB taxonomy): Bacteria > Bacillota > Clostridia > Oscillospirales > Acutalibacteraceae > Eubacterium_R. Next base: position 44,959 of record JBJEPK010000027.1, read on the forward strand.
CGACGGTGGCGTACATTCCCACAATACTCATATTTGGGCGATTGTAGAGCTTGCCAAGAGATTGGGCCTGGACAAGGTTTACCTGCATTGCATTATGGACGGCCGTGATGTGCCACCAACCTCCGGTAAGGATTATGTTGCAGAAGCTATTGATAAGATGAATGAGATTGGCGTTGGCAAGGTTGCTACCGTTGTTGGCAGATACTATGCTATGGACAGGGATAATAACTGGGACAGAGTCCAAAAGGCTTATGATGCTATGGTATTCGGCAAGGGTATCCACAATACCGACCCTGTTGCTGCTATTCTTGAGTCCTATGATACTATTGACGGCGACGGCAAAAACCTCACCGATGAGTTCATTTTACCTACTGTTACTCTTGAGAACGAGGGCAGAGTAGAGGATGGCGATTCCATTGTGTTCTTCAACTTCCGCCCCGACCGTGCAAGAGAGATTACCCGTACATTTGTTGATGATGATTTCACCGGCTTTGACCGTGACAGACTGAATGTATATTATGTATGTATGACCCAGTATGACGCAACTATGCCCAATGTTGACGTTGCATTCAAACCGCAGGTACTCACCAACACATTCGGCGAGTATCTTGCAAAGCAGGGTATGACCCAGCTTCGTATTGCCGAGACAGAGAAGTATGCTCATGTAACATTCTTTTTTAACGGTGGCGTGGAGGCTGTCAATGAGGGCGAGGACAGAATCCTCATCCCGTCACCAAAGGTTGCTACCTACGACCTTCAGCCGGAAATGAGTGCCTACCTTGTGTCAGAAAAATTGGACGAGGCTGTTCGCAGCGGAAAGTACGATGTTGTTATTGTTAACTTTGCTAACTGCGATATGGTTGGCCATACAGGTGTGTTTGACGCAGCCGTAGCCGCTGTTGAGGCTGTGGATAAGTGCGTCGGCTCTCTGTATGAGGCTGTTATGGACAACGGCGGTACACTCTTTATTACTGCTGACCACGGCAATGCTGACCAAATGAAGGAGGAGGACGGTTCTCCGTTTACTGCTCATACCACAAATCAGGTTCCGTTTATCTGTGTTAATTGCGGCGATGTTGAGCTTCGTGAGGGCGGCAAGCTGTCGGATATTGTACCTACAATGCTCAAGGTTATGAACCTCCCTCAACCTTCCGAAATGACCGGAACATCAATTATAAAGTAAAAATAAATTTATACATTTTCGGCTCCCTTGTGTAAAGGGAGCTGTCACGAAGTGACTGAGGGATTGTCAATTTTTCCTTTTATCCCCTCAGTCGCATATAAAATGCGACAGCTCCCCTTTATCACATTAAAAAGGGAGCCACAATCGGTAAAAAAATTATAGCAAAAACGAAACAATAACATAATTCTTTTGACTACCGTAGGGGCGAACTGCGTTCGCCTCTATTTTATTATACAGGTGCGTCTTATTCGTTTACAATCTTCGTTCGCCTTTTTTCTTGCATTTTTTTATAATATATGCTAAACTGAAATTGCCAAATAAACTTACAAATGAATAATTAGGAAATGGATTGGTATGCTATTTTTATCTCTTGATAAAAATACATGCTCTTAAAAGGCATACCGTTTTATGACGAATATGTTGGATGTTTGGCGACAGTTGGAGCAATGTGTTTTTTGTGCGTATGGCTTCGGCTGTACGCATTTTTTTATTTTTGGAGAGATTTTATGAAAAGGTTATCTAGCGTTATTATATCAATCATTATTTTGAGTTTATCTATATCCCCTTGCTATACTGTTTTTGCAGAAGGGGTAGGCAAGAAAAACGTGCTTAACGTAGGTAGCGATATTGCTAAAATGTGTGCCGAATATGATGAAGAGTATGAGGAAAGATTTGAAACTGACAGTACCAACGAAAAGACAATCGACACACGTCTTATTGTGAATACAGATAATAGAATTGATGAATACGGTGCTGTTGACAGCGTATATGGTTTTGGATACGCATTTCTGCAATATAATGACGAGTCATCCGCAAACAAAGCTTATGAAAAATACGAATCCCTTGGATATACTGTTTCTTACGATTCTTATGTAACAGTTCAAGGTGTTGAGGATTCTTCAAACGCATGGGGATGTTTAGAAACAGACTCAAATTCAGTGTTAGATTATTATAAAAACAAAGTAAACTCACAGCTTGAAATAGCAGTTATTGACTCCGGTATATATTATGACCACGAGTTTTTCAAAAACAGGGTTATTCGTACATATATGAATTTCAGCTCCGGAGGAAATAAAAACAGCGAGCTTGACGGGGACGGACACGGTACGGCGGTTGCAGGAGTAATTGCTCAAAGCTCGCCTGACAATGTAAAAATATCTGCATACAAAATAATGGATGACACTGGCTACGGCACATCATCAATGATGTTAAGTGCGCTTTCCTATATAGCACAACTTGATAACAAACCAGATATAATTAATATATCTTGTTCAGTTGCTACAAACGAAAATCTTGAAAACGAAATAACAAATCTTGTTAATTCGGGTGTTACAGTAGTAGCCTCAGCAGGAAATGACCATACTTCTGTTGTTTCTGCTCCTGCAATATATGATAATGTAATAACGGTTGCTGCAACAAATGAAAACGGACAACCGTGTTCATTTTCAAATTACGGTGGACCGGTAGATATTGCCGCACCCGGAGAAAATATACATACTGCCAGTATTTTATCCCAAAGCAGTACCACTTCTCAAAACGGAACATCTTTTTCTGCTCCGTTTGTAGCGTCAGCAGCTGCTATTGTTCTAATGGAAAATAAAAATTTTACACCGGAGCAAGTAAAACAGAAGCTTATTTCAACAGCTATTCCTTTTAGAAAAGGTGATTGTTATAAAGATTATGGTGTTGGAATAGTCAATTTTTCAAATATCATTGACGGAACAAGATGTAAGGATGTTACAAGCAATTATGAGAGCAACTCTTTTTATAACGATATCAGCGTTGAATTAAGCTGCGACAGTTATTTAGTTGATGTTTATTACACTACAAACGGTTCATTACCCTCCAAACAGAACGGAACGCTTTATAACCGTCCTATTGATATTACTGAATCGACAAGAATCATTGCGGCTGCTTTCCCACGCATTGGTTCAACATTGCATAGCAAATATGTTTCCTTAGACTATTATATTTTAGAAGAAAATGAATCTGAATACATGATTACTCCTGACGGATTAATCCTAAACTATTGCGGAAATGAAACCGAACTTGTTGTGCCGAATGAGATTGACGGAGTAATTCCTGTAACTGTTAATGTAAAATCTTTTCAGTACACAAATGTAAAATCAGTTGTATTTCCGGATTCTGTAACAAAAATTGAAAGATATGCTTTTTACGGAACACCGCTTGAATCAATAACGGCAAACGGAGTTCAATATCTCGGAGATAAATGCTTTTCAAATTCAAAATTGAAAAAAGCCTATTTTCCAAATGCAGTTTCCGAATACAATTCATTTGACAATACACCTATTGTTTGTGCATATTTTCCTCAATTAGACATTATAACCGGTGGCTTTAAGAATTGTGTTAATTTATCCAGTATTTATATACCAAAGCTTCGTTACATAGATGATAAAGCATTTTATGGTTGTGAATCATTAACACAGGATTTAATTCTTCCCGAATTAGAGGAAATTAGAAACAGAGGATTTGCAGGTTCTTATTTTAATTCGATAATATTACCTGAATGTATTAGCTGTGAGGAAGAATTTGCTTTTGATGACTGTAAAGCCGAAACGATTAAATTGGGCAAAATTACGACGGTTTTGCCTCATACATTCAACAACTGTAAATATCTAAAAAAAGTATATTTACCAAAAGCTACGGAAATAAACGAAAATGCTTTTTTGGGCTGTTCAAATATGGAACTCCTTTTTGTTCCTTGGCTCAGAAGCTTAACAACGGATATCCCGGGCAGTGTTACCGTATATGGCAATAGCAGAAGATTGACAAGTTTAACATTTAGCGAAGATTTTTTTGAAAACAAGTACACATTTGTTACAGGTGATGATTCACCGATAATTAAGCAAATTGATTCGAGCGGATATGCAGATTCGTGTAATTTTGTTAATAGCAATGCAATGATTAACAAGAAAGGAGCTTCTGTTCGTGTTACAAGTCCAAGCCTGCGTTTTGGTTTTGATTGGGACGAATTAACCGAACTTGAAGAATTTGCAGATAATATCGAATATGGATTTGTATATAGTTATTCGGATACAGACAGATTGTATGTATATACATCAAGTGCCAAAAAGATAGTTGCCGCTAATATTGTTGAAAACAATTCAAATAGTAGTTTTAATCTTGTGTTTACTAACATTCCTAAATCTGCTTACAATGAAATTGTATCTGCAAGAGCGTATGTATGCATAGACGGAATGTATTTTTATTCGGATATTATGAAATACAGTCTGAATGATGTTGTAAGCAAGGTTTTAGCTGATGAGTCAATTAGCGATGATATTAAACAATCAATTAATGATAATTATTTTAGCGAGGTATAACCAATGAAAGAAATTTATGAAAAACCGGTGGTTTACATTGATGAATTTAAGGCAATAGATGTTATCACAACAAGTGATGTTACAGACGACAGAGACCCTGCTGATAATGATATTCCGTGGGGTTCATAATGAAAAAACAGATTTTAATTATCGTTTCTGTTGTAGTAATTATTTGCTCTTTTGTTGCTTGCAAAAATAACAGCAGTAGTGAAAGTGTATCCACTACTGCTGTTACGGACAGTAACGGTATTACTCATTATTATGAGTCGGTTACTGATAAAAACAACAATATTGTTACCAAAGAAAATGGTGATGTTGTTACAACAGAAATTACTGCAAAAATAAAGTCATCTAAAACTAACGCAACACAAACATATACCCAAAACAAAGCAGGCAATGACATTGACTTTGAGCCCGTAACATACGACACAACATCAAATTCAACAACAGAAAAAATAATATCTACAACAAATCCCACTACAACAGAAAAAACAATCACAACAACTCAAGATAATACAATCACAAAAAAAGCAACAACTACTACACAAAAGCAAACCCAACCTGTCACAGACAAGGATGGTTGGATAAACAAATGGTATTAATTACTTAAATATCTAAATTATTATTGTTACTGTTACTGATGCAAATACAGACATTGCAGAGGGAATATCGGCAGAGGAATAACCTGTATCCCTCAATATTGCGTAAAAAAGACATCTCGCAATGAGATGTCTTTTTTAGTAATGCTGGTCGCTTAGGACTGCGTGGGCGCATTTTATGCCGTCGACGGCAGCAGATACAATACCACCGGCGTATCCGGCACCCTCGCCACAAGGATACACGCCACTGATATTGCACTGCAGATATTCATCCCTAAGAATACGCACGGAGCTGCTGCTCCTGGTTTCCGGTGCGGTGAGCACTGCATCATACATATTGAATCCGTGGAGCTTTTTGTCCATTTCTGCAATAGCGGACTTCATAGTGGCTGATACCTTGACCGGCAGACATTGGTCCAGATTGGTTAGCGTAACGCCGGTAGGACAGGTTGGGTTTACATTGCCTAATTCCTTGGATTCCTTGCCGGCCAAAAAATCGCCAACCAACTGTGCCGGTGCTCGATAATCACCGCCTGCCAGCAAAAAGGCGTTATGCTCAATTTCTCTTTGATAATATATACCTGCCAATGGATGGTCAGAGGGAAAATCCTTTGGCTCAATTCCTACCAGCAGGGCGCTGTTTGCGTTTTCGCCGTCACGAGCCAGCGAGCTCATGCCGTTTACTATTACGCCCTCTTTTTCGCTGGCGGCAGCAACTACTGTACCGCCCGGACACATACAAAAGGTATAAGCGCCCCTTTCGTGCAGACCGTGGCAGGATAGTTTGTAGTCGGCGGCACCTAGCTTTGGATGCCCTGCAAACCGGCCGTACTGGGCTTTGTTGATTAGGCTCTGCGGGTGTTCAATTCTGGCACCCACGGAGAATGGCTTTTGTATAATCTCCACACCCAGGTTATATAGCATTTCTACCGTATCTCTTGCGCTGTGGCCGATTGCCATAATAACGCTGTCGGTCTCAATGTCAATTATTTCGCCGTGATGTGAGTAACGTACTCCTTGGACAAATCCGTTGGCCACCAACAGTTCTTCCAACTTACATTCCAACCTGATTTCGCCACCCAGGGCTTCAATTTTTTTGCGAATATTCTTGACTACAATAACCAGTCGGTCGGTGCCGATATGCGGCTTGGAGGAATACAATATCTCTTCCGGTGCGCCGGCTTCGTACAATTCCTGCAGCACCTTGCGGATGAAGGGGCTTTTGATTCCCGTGGTTAGTTTTCCGTCGGAGAATGTGCCTGCGCCGCCCTCACCAAACTGAACATTGGACTCCTCATCCAATTTGCGTTCTGTCCAAAATCGGTTTACATCCTTAGTACGGCTGTCGACATCCTTGCCTCTTTCCAGGATGATTGGCTGCAGACCGGCCTCGGCCAGTATTATGCCTGCCAGCATACCTGCGGGACCAAAGCCAACCACAATAGGACGGTATTTTGATGTTCTGTTGTTGGTGGGTAGCGTGTACTGATACTCCTCAACTACGGATACCTTTTTTGATTTGCACTTGCCGACGATTTGGTTTTCGTCCAGGGTAATGGTAACATCAACGCTGTAAGTAAAGTGCACGTCGTCCTTGTGTCTGGCATCCACACTCTTTTTGTATATACTTAGCTTGGATATATATTTTTCGTTAATTCGCAACACCTTGGCGGCCTTTTGCTTTAGCAAGCATTCGTCCTGGTCAAGGGATAATTTTATTTCATTAATTCTTATCATACTTGTTTGTAATATCATCAGCAGCAATTATGCCACTGGAAAATGCAAAATCCAGATTGAATCCGCCACACTCAAATTGATTGTCGGTTAGTTCTCCGATTACATACAGTCCCGGTGTGTTGATGGCTTCGCCGGTAGGGAGTAGCTGGGACTTGTCCACGCCGCCTTTAGTGATTTGGGCAAAGTCGTAACCCTTAGTGCCGGTGATGATTAGTCGCCAGTTTTTGATATACTGAGCCATCTTTTCGTAATCATTATCGGCTTGTCGAGATATAATACTAACTAATTTTTGCGGCAGTATGCCGTCGTATGTGCCGAAGGCATTGTAGTGCTCCAGCAGCTCCTCATGGCTCATCTCCGGTACAAAATCTATCACTGCCAATGAGCGCTCCAGATTATTCTTGAGCCTTTTGTCGCTGATGTATCTCGACAGATTCATGGTCACAATGCCCGATATACCATAGTCGGCAAACAGCAGTTCGCCATAGTCCTTGGCTACTACAGTGCCATTTGTTTCTATTGACACATTGCATTTTGCTCTAACGCCTTTTAGGGCGTGACAATTCTTGCTGGGGGACTTGAGCTGTACCAGTGCAGGTGAAAGCTCTGTAATATTAAGTCCAATATCTTTGGCAATACGGTATCCGCTGCCGTCACTGCCCAGGGCGCTTTGACTCTTGCCGCCGGTTGCAAGCACCACAATATCGGCAGAATATATGCCCTTGTCTGTATATACATTATATATACCGTCGCTGACAGCAATGCTTTGCGCCTCGCAGCCGGTAATAATATTCACTCCCAGCTTTTGGCACTGACGCTTCATAGCCTCTACTACAGTGCCGGCTTGGTTTGAATATGGGTACACTCTGCCTGCGTGGTCGGTACGCATAATCACACCGATTGAGTCGAAGAATGACTTGGTTATTTTGTAGTGCCGGGCATTGACATTGGTCATATTGCATCTGCCGTTACCTGTGGCATATATCTTTTTGCACACTTCGTCCAGATGCTCCAGTACAGTAACTTCGGTCTCAATATTATTCTGTTTTAATTTGATAGCGCAGGCGATACCTCCGGCACCACCGCCGATAACTAAAACATTCATATATTTCTCCTCAAGTGACATTACAATATATGTTAATATAATTTAGTTAAAAATGCAACTAAAATTTTGGTTAAAAACCTCTTGACTAAATTTGACAGATGTGGTATAGTCTTTATACCTCGTAAAAGGGTTTTATTTTTTTGCCTATTTTTATCGGTCCCATTAGCGTTGTGGACTGACGAGGGAGATTGATATCGAAATAGTGATTAGGAGGTGCCACAATGAGAGTTAAGATAACTTTGGCATGCACTGAATGCAAACAACGCAATTACAACACAATGAAAAACAAGAAGAACACAC
>JBJEPK010000028.1:0-13102 GCA_051881195.1 Eubacterium sp.
AGGAAGAACTCGCACTCGGGACCTACATTGAATCCGTAGCCCATCTCCGCAGCCTCATCAATCACCTTTTGCAAAACATTACGGGGATCGCCCTCAAAGGGAGTAACATTGTCTGCTTTATATACCGAGCAAATCAAACGACCGGTTCTTGCCTCCTGATTTTTGCCCCAGGGGTAAATTACCCAACTGTCAAAATCCGGATGCAGATACATATCACTCTCGTCAATTCGTACAAATCCGTCAATTGATGAACCGTCGAACATACAGTCGTTGTCCAGCGCTTTTTCCAGCTGGGACAGAGTGATTGCCACATTCTTCATAATACCGAACAGGTCGGTAAACTGAAGACGGATAAACTCTACGCCGTTTTCCTTGGCGTCCTTCAAAATTTGTTCCTTTGTGTACTTGCTCATAATACACGCCCTCCTATAGTATTACATTAGTTGCATAGCCGCCGTTTACCGCAAGGTGGCTATTACAACGAGAAGAGGGCGCTCCACCCATTGTGGAACGCCCTCGTTCTTTATGTTTTTCATCATACGCTCATAAAATTCATTTGTCAACAATAAATTATATATTTGTACAATTTCTATAAACACAGGACACTTTACCCCACTAAATTTTGCAAAATACGATATAAATTCCGGCGTCCGAAAATAAATATGACTTATGGAGCGCCGATATGCTATCACATTTATTTTTGTTGTGTTTTGGATATACAATGATATAATGTAAGTAAATATTTTAGGAATTGTTAGAGTATAAATGAAAGAATACAGTACGTCCCAAATAGCAAAAGAATTCGGCATACACCCAAATACCGTGCGATTTTACGAAGAAATAGAATTTTTGCCGGCGATACCACGAAAAAAGAATGGCTACAGAGTATATAGCCAAATCCATTACCAACAGTTGCACCTGATAAAAACCGGTCTTAACAGCCAACTGTTGCAAAACGGGTTGCGAAAACAGGTAATCAACATCATCAAGGTATCGGCCCGGGGGGAGTATGACCGGGCGCTGTGCCTTGCAAAGGAGCATCTGCAAAGCATAGCAAAAGAAAAGGCCAATGCCAAAGAGGCCATAAGAATAGTAGAAGACAGAATACAAAGCGACAACACCGTCACAGCCAACACCTACTCCCGAAAACAGGTGGCAACCCTATTAGGACTGACAACGGATACCATACGCAACTGGGAGCTGAACGGTCTGCTGACAGTAAAGCGCAAGGAAAACGGATACAGAGTATATAATGACCGGGACATAAAAAGGCTAAAGATAATCAGCAGTCTGCGATGTGCCAACTACTCGTTGTCGGCAATACTGCGGCTGCTGAGCCAACTGGACGAGAACAAAAATGTACATATTCAGCACATTTTGGACACTCCAAAGGAGGACGAGGACATTGTGTCTGCCTGTGACAAGCTGCTGCAATCCCTGGACAGCGCAGAGGAAGACTGCCGCAAAATGATAGCGCAAATAGAAAAAATGAAAAAACAAACCCTCCAGTTGAACACCAATGTTTGAAATAATGTTATACTGTCAAAAACACATTATGCAGGAGGTGTAATATGAACCCCATTATAATCAGAGGACTAAAGCAAAACAACCTAAAGAACATTGACCTGGACATACCTAAAAACAAGATAGTTGTGTTTACCGGTGTGTCAGGCTCGGGCAAATCCAGTATTGTATTTGACACTGTTGCAGCCGAGAGCCAACGCCAGATGAACGAGACCTACACCGCGTGGGTAAGGGGCAGACTGCCCAAGTACGAAAAGCCAAATGCAGAATTTATCGACAATCTGAATTCGTCGGTGATAATTGACCAATCCCGGTTGGGTGGCAATGCCAGGTCAACGGTGGGTACTATCAGCGATATGTACTCCCTATTGCGCCTGTTGTTCTCCAGAATCGGACAACCGTCGGTGGGTCCTGCGTCATATTTTTCCTTCAACAATCCCAACGGTATGTGCCCTACCTGTGCAGGCATCGGCAAGATTATGGATTTTGACATCAACAACCTAATCAATCCCGACAATACCTACGACCAGGGTATATTTAATCTTCCTGCCTTCGGCAAGGGCAACTATTACTGGAAGGTGTATAGGCGACCCGAATATTTCAGGACGGACGTACCGTGGAAGGATATGACCGCTGAGGAGCAGAATATTCTGCTGTACGGCAGTACCACCAAGGACGGCGAGAGACTGGACAAAAAGCTGGAGGGCGTGTACAACCAGTTCAAGCGACTGGTACTGATGAAAGGGATTGAGGAGCAAACCGACAACACCCTAAAGAAGATTGCAAAATTCCTGTACGAATGCGAATGTCCCGATTGCAAGGGAAAGCGCCTGAACGACGCCGCCCTGTCCTGCAAAATCAACGGCTACAATATCAACGATATGTGCGAGATGGAATTCTCCCGACTACGCAAGGAGCTGGACAATATCCACAACGAAAGAGCAACCACTATAGTAGAACAGCTAAAGGCGTCCCTGGACAGAATGATAGATATAGGTCTGCCCTATCTGTTTATGAACAGAGAAAGCTCCACCCTCTCAGGCGGCGAAGCCCAAAGGCTAAAGCTGGTGCGATATATGGGCAGCTCCCTATGTGGACTGATATACATATTCGACGAGCCCAGCACAGGCATGCACCCCAGGGATGTGCACCGTATGTCCCGACTGCTGAAGAGTCTGCGTGACAAGGGCAACACCGTGCTGGTGGTGGAGCACGACAAGGACATAATCAGCATTGCAGACCAAGTAATCGACATCGGCCCGCTGGCAGGAAAAAACGGTGGCGAGATTCTGTTTCAGGGCACCTACGAGGACCTGCTAATCAGCGGCACAAAAACCGGCAACGCCCTGTCCTCCCAAATTTCTGTCAAGCCAAATCCCCGACAGCCAAAGGGCTATCTGCCAATCCGAGGCGCAAATATTCACAACCTAAAAAATGTGGATGTGGACATCCCACTGGGCATTATGACAGTGGTAACCGGCGTTGCAGGCAGCGGCAAATCTTCGCTGATTCGAGAGGTTTTTGCAAAGCAATATGAGGAGCAGGTGGTACTGATAGACCAGAGCGCAGTAACAGCAACAGGTCGCTCCACAGTATGCACATTCCTTGGATTTTTTGACGAAATACGCAAGGTATTTGCCCAAAGCACCGGCGCAGACAGAGGCTTATTCACCTTTAACGGCAAGGGCGCATGTCCTCACTGCAAGGGTCGTGGTATGATAACCACCGAGCTGGTGTTTATGGAGCCGGTCACCACAGTGTGCGAGCATTGTAACGGCACCAGATACAGCCACGAGGCACTGCAATACACCCTAAAGGGCAAAACCATTGTGGATGTACTGAATATGAGCGTTGAGGAGGCGCTGCCGTTTTTTGCAAACAACAAAAAGATTTCATCAATGCTGAATGCGTTGATGGAGGTAGGTCTGTCCTACATATCACTGGGACAGCCGCTGTCCACCTTTTCCGGCGGCGAACGCCAGAGAGTAAAGCTGGCACAAAACATAAAGAAAACCGGCAACATCTACATTCTGGACGAGCCAACCACCGAACTGCACATGGCAGATATAGAAAAGGTGGTGGACATACTGGAGGGCTTTGTTGAGCGTGGCAACACAGTTATTGTAATCGAGCACAACACCGACATTATGAAGCTGGCAGACTACATTATCGACATTGGTCCCGAGGGTGGCACAAAGGGTGGACAGGTTGTATTTACCGGCACACCTAAGGAAATGATGGATAACGCCCACACAATCACAGCAAGGTACTTGAGGAAATAATAAATGTATAAAAGAATAATTGCGTCAATATTTGCTATCATAACAATGGCGTCCCTGATTACAGGGTGCGCCGCAAAAAATCAAAAAACACAGGAGACAACCGCTATGACCGGCACATATCAACAAATATCCCAGGATGAGGCAAAAAAGATAATGGATGCTCGGGATGACTACATCATCGTGGACGCCCGTGACCAATACGAATATGACGAGGGTCATATCAAGGACGCCATAGTTATCCCGTATACCGAGATTGAAGCCCAAGCAAAACAAAAGCTGCCCAACAAGGAGCAGTTGATACTGGTGTACTGCCGTAGCGGCAGAAGAAGCAAAATCGCCGCCCGGTCCCTTGCCGATATGGGTTACACCAATGTAAAGGAATTTGGCGGAATAATCGACTGGCAGTACGAAATCGAGAAATAACAGATATTTTGGCAAAATAAAAGGCACATTGAAGCTTAACTCAATGTGTCTTTTGCTATTATCAGAATAAAATTATTTGCCAAAGGGAACAACCTTTATATCATTTTTTTCAAATGCTTTGTTTAAGGCTTTTACAAAATCCAGCGCCTTTTCGCCGTCACCGTGGACGCAAACGCTATCGGCACGAACAGTAATATCCTCGCCGGTATAGGCAGTAACCCTGCCTTCCTTTACCATGCGGACAACACGGGCAATAGCCTGCTCCTCGTCGGTAATCATGGCGCCGTCGAGACCTCTCTGCCGCAGGGAGCCGTCCTTTTCGTAAGCACGGTCAGCAAACACCTCGCAGGCATAGGACAGTCCTATCTCTTGGGCTGCATCAATCATTTTTGAGCCGGACAACGCCAACAAAATCAACGACGAATCAAAATCATACACAGCCTTGGCAATAGCTTTTGCAATCACAATATCCTTGCCGGCCATATTGTACAATGCGCCGTGGGGTTTGACATGCTGCAGCCTGCCTCCCTGAGTCTTGGCAATAGCAGACAGCGCTCCCAACTGGTACAGCATATAGTCATACACCTGCTGTGGAGTGCAATCCATATTTGTTCTGCCAAAGTTCTCTCTGTCAGGGTAGCCGGGATGGGCGCCCATGGCAACGCCGCTGGCAATACACCTTTTTGCCGTATCATCCATCAGCACAGGGTCACCGGCATGGAAACCGCAGGCAATATTTGCACTGCTAATCAAAGGTATAATTTGGCTGTCCAGGGGTGCGCCCTCTCCAAGGTCGCAATTCAAATCTATAGTGTACATAAGCTTTCCTCTGCTATTAATATTTTAGGTTAACATTCTTTACATCGGTAATGAACATGTGTCCCGGTGAATGGGTAATTGCGATAGGCGGCTTGGTCTGCATCACTGCATTTTGGGGAGTGACGCCACAAGCCCAAAACACAGGGGTCTCCCCCTTGTTGATAGTAACGCTGTCACCGTAATCCGGCGAGTTAACATCAGCAATGCCGATTGCATCGGGGTTGCCGATATGCACGGGGGCTCCGTGTACACGGGGCATAGCGGCAGTAACATTTACTGCCTTTACTACCAGGTGGTCGGGAATGGGTCGCATGGACACTACCATATTGCCGTGGAATTTGCCTGCCGGCTTTAGGGCAATATTGGTATTGAACATGGGTACATTCCTATTTTCCTCAATATGTCTGACCGGCACATCTGCCTCCAGCAGTTCACCCTCAAAGCTAAAGGAACAGCCGATAAGAAAGTACACAAAGTCATCCTGCCAATACTCGCTGATATCGGTTACCTCAGCCTCCAGTCGGCCGTCCTTCCATATCCTGTATTTTGGAAAATCGGTACAAATATTGCCGTATTCTGCCATCTCTTTTATTTCCTTAGAGCCAACATCTCCTACCTCAAGTATTGGGCAGGGCTTGGGGTTACGCATACAAAACAGCAAAAAATCGAAGGCATACTCCTTTGGCAAAATACAAAGATTTGCCTGGGCATAGCCGTCGCACATACCCGAAGTCTGGTAATCTATCTTGCCGCTGCGTATCAGCTCCTTAACCTGCTGTGGCTCCATATTGGCATAATTCATCTGAATAACCTCTCTAATTCTCGTTTTTCCTGCTTTGCTATTTTGCAGGCCTGCTTTGTTGTAACAGGCACAAATCTTATTTTGTCATAGGGCTTTACCTGTGCCAAATACGGCAGGTCGGCGCTGATAACCGTTGCTATCTTTGCATAACCGCCGGTGGTCTGATGGTCTGCCATAAGTACAATGGGCATACCCGACGGAGTAATCTGCACCGAGCCAAAGGCAATGCCCTCGCTGATAATATCCATACCGTCCTTGCCTCGCAGACCTATGCCGCAAAGCCTAATGCCCATTCTGTCCAAGCTGGGGGTTACGGTGTACAGCTGGGAAGAAAAGAAGGTCTTGTCTGTATCGGTAAACATATCGTCCTGCGGCCCGTACACGAAGCGAATTTTGTACTCCTTTGCATACTCCCTTGCCGGCACAACAACATCACTCATTACATTATCGCTACGGCCAATATTCAGCATATCGCCGGCCTTAAGCTTGCGTCCCAGATGTCCGCCGATACCTATTTTCAAATCCGTGGAGGCACTGCCCATAACAGTATCCCCGCATACTCCTCCCGCTACAGCCAAATAGCAACGCATACCGGTCACAGCTGCTGACAGGGCCAACACATCGCCTTTTTCGGCAAGGTAGGCTCTGTTATTTTGTATTTCCTTTCCGTTTAGTGTGGGAGAAAAATTGCCGCCGGACAATGCAAAAATATGCCGGTCACAAAACTCCACCCTTGCCCCCAGCATAGTCATCTCTATGGCAGGGGTGTTGATGGGATTTTTGCATAGCAAATTGGCAACCTTAAATGAATAGGAATCCATTGCTCCACCCTGGGTAAAGCCATCCCTCATAACACCGAATCTGCCCAAATCCTGGATAGTGGACAGCATACCGCTGCTAACAATCTTTATCACAGCTGCACCTCCCTGCACACGGGTTGGTACACGCCGTCATTAACTTGTACCTCCAATTCCCTGTACTCATCGAGGGATATGGGACAAAACTGAATATAGTCCCCTGCTTGGTACAAAATAGCGTTGTCACGATTGCTGTCATACACCTTTACCGGCGTTTTGCCTATCAACTGCCAGCCTCCCGGTGACGCCATTGGATATATCCCTGTCTGCTCGCCGCCGATACCTACAGCGCCCTCAAAAATTTCCAGCCTAGGGGTGTCCAATCGCGGAGTAAACAAACGCTCGTCCATACCTCCGAGATATGCAAATCCCGGCAAAAAACCCAGCATATATATAAGGTAGGGCTTGGAGGTGTGAATATCAATAACCTCATCTCTGCCCAGCCCGGTATGACGGCACACATTGTCCATATCCAAAGCAAATTGCGGGTCATAGCAAACGGGAATGTCCCACACCTTAACCTTGCTTTGGGAGGACACACTAATCCTGCCAATCAACTTAGTCAGCAATCTTTTTAGCTTTTTATCACTGATTACAGTACAGTCATAAAACACCGTCAGGGTAGAAAATGCAGGTACGGTCTCGGTAACGCCCTCTATCCCTTGCTCCCTTACCAATCGGTCCAGGGCAACAACGCAGGCGTTAACCTCCTTACTGATTTCTTTTTTGAACTCCACGGTTACAGCCATATCGGAGTTTGCCAAAAATGAATAATCCATTACTCAAAATAACCCTTGTCCAAAGTCCTGCTAAACCACTCTGCCGTCTTGTCGGCAACGGTTGCAGGGTACTCAATTATGGCACGCATCATAGCAATCATAGGCAAATTGATGTTTTTGCCGATACCGTCGATAAACGGTCTCGGTTTGCCGTACATATCCAGCATACCTGCCGCCGCCGCTGCGTCCATTGCAGACGCCTGCACCTCAATAGTATGAAACAGTGATGTATCCTCCAGCAAAAATGCTGTGGCTGCCATAAGTGCGTTGCATCCCCAATCCGAGCAGGTGGCGGTGATAATGTTGTCCGCCGCCGTGTCTGCCAATATGCCATAGCCTGTTCCGGCCTTGCAGCCACCCTCCTCGGCATAAGGTATGTACTTCCTTATATGCTCCTCTATTGCCGCCATACCAATCTCGTTGCCCAAATCACCGATGGACAGATTGTATATGCCCAGCTCCTGACACTTCCTAAACAATACATCGTACTTTGCCTCAACATGGGAGGTATTAACACCCACTGCATTGTGGTAATATCCGTTCTTGTTCCTGCCGGGAGCCTCGTTGGTAATCACTGCGCAGGGTAATCCGTGGGACAATATCTCCTCTGCCTGCTGATTTTCCTCATCGCAGGACTTTGTAAACTCCACAACACAAGCCTCATTGTCGCCTATATTGTCAAGGTCGGTAGTTACATCAAAATCCAGCACTCGGCTGATGGCAATAATCGCCTTTGTACATTCCTGAGGCACAATCAATACCGGCTTTGCGCCAAATGCCTTAATCAAAAAGTGGGCAAATACCACTGACGAGATAATACCGTCGGTCTCTGCCTCATTCCATGGCAGGAGGACAAATCCGGTGAGGATAAACACCTTTTGTCCCTTTTTGACATTATTCACCAAGCCTCTTGCGCCGTTAACGCACAGCGGCTCGCCGGTAAACTCCCTGGCGCCGTCGTAGAGAATACGGCACACGCCGTAGCCTCTGGGGTCAAGATTCATAAGTGAGTCCAAATCCTCACCTATGTTACGAAGCATTAATTCTTTTCTGTCCATAATATACCTCTTATGCCTTGCATTGCTCCTCAAAATCGGCAACCAGCGCGTCCTGAATTGTCTTTAGCATCTCGGGAGCCTTGCCGCCCACAGCCTTGCCGTCAACTGTTTTTACCGGAATACAGAAGGAGCCGGTAGAATGAACAACAACCTCGTCCGCATTCATCAACTCATCAAGGGTATATTCCCTCTCCTCAACGCCGAAGCCCAGCTTCTTTGCGAACGCCAACAAACGGATTCTGGCAGTACCCGGCAAAATCTTGTCGTCAAGAGGGTGAGTAATAACCTTGCCGTCCTTAAAAATAGAAACATTGGAGTGAGCGCACTCTGTAACAATATCCCCTCTGTGGAAGATTGCCTCCTCACAGCCTGCTCTGTCTGCGGCAGTTGCAGCAAGGCAGGACGGAATAAGATTGAGGGTCTTGCAATTACAATACAAAAATCTCTTATCCTCAAAAGTAATAACATCTATTGGCTTATAGGTGTCTGCCACCGGTGCCGGAGTGAGGGTAATCCACAAATTAGCCTTGTGCTGGTCACCCTTTGCATAATTATGACCGCGCAGTCCGGAGCCTCTGGTAATCTGCATATATACGAACTGGTCGCCGTCATCAACCTTAAGCACAAGGTCTGACAGCAATTGTTCCAACTCAGAGCGTTCAATAGGCATTTCCATATCCAAAAGCTTTGCGCTGTTGTAAAATCTCGTAATATGAGCGTCCATATCAAAAATCTTGTGATTATGAGCGTAGGTAGCGTCGTATATTCCGTCACCGAACCAGCAAACACGGTCGGTCATAGGAATCTGCATTTTTTCTATCTCGTCATACCTTCCGTTGTAGTATCCCAAATTTTTCATTGTTACTGTCCCCTTATTTCTAATCAAGAATAAAAATAGGTATGGAACACCCAAAAACAAACGGGCGCCATTACCTCAAGGGTATATTACCACCATTGCGCAAAATTGTAAATACATTTTGCAAAAATCTATTGACAATTCAAAAAAGATGTGTTAAATTGTTGTAAACCGATGAGAAAGAGTAAGTAAGTTTTTTACCACCTTTCAGAGAGCTGCCGATGGTGGAATGGCAGCAGGCAGGGAAAGACCGAATGGACTTTTGAGGGCGAGCCGAAATAGTAGTAGGTGAGACGGAGGGGCACTTCGTTACCAATGGACAGCGTATGATAGTACGTGCAGAGCGGACACACTATATGTGTCAAGTGGGGTGGCACCGCAGGAGTTATGATTTATCACTCTTGTCCCGACAGATTATGTCAGGACGAGAGTTTTTTTATTGCAAAAAGGAGATTGATACCTATGTTCATATTATCCCGACGATGGCGATGGCGTGACTAACTGCTATTCACAAACAATCATCAACCATCATATATCTGTATCGAAAGGAAAATTATTATGAAAAATATCAAAAAAATTATAGCTGTAATCGCAGCAATGGCAATCATCTTTTCTTTTGCAGCTTGCTCAAAGCAGGCTGACGAACCCGGCACAGCAACTGCAAAAACATACAAAATCGGTATCTGCAACTATGTTGACGACGCCTCCCTGAACCAAATTGTGGACAATATTCAATCCCAGCTGAAGACAGCCGGAGAGCAGAACAATGTTACATTTGATGTAACTGTAGAAAACTGCAATGCCGACGCAAGCGTTATGAACCAGATTATCTCAAATTATATATCCAATCAGTACGACCTTATGATAGGCGTGGCTACTCCCGTGGCTGTAGCTATGCAGTCAGCAACCGAGGGCACGGATATGCCGGTAGTATTCTCTGCTGTATCCGACCCGGTGGGTGCGGGCCTTGTTGCCAGCGCAGAGGCGCCGGGGGCAAACATCACCGGTACCTCCGACTACCTGAACACCGACGCAATTATGGACTTGATTTTTGCTAACGACCCTGATGCAAAAAACATTGCACTGCTGTATGATATGGGTCAGGACTCATCCAAAACACCTATCGAAAATGCAAAAAAGTATCTTGACGACAAGGGCATCAGCTACAAGGAATACACAGGCACCAATGTAACCGAGGTACAGCAGGCTATCCCAACCATAATCAAGGACAAGTGCGACGCTGTATTTACCCCAACCGACAACACAATTATGACAGCAGAGCTGAGCATATACGAGGATTTGGCAAAGGCAGGTATCCCACACTACACAGGCGCCGACTCATTTGCGCTCAACGGTGCATTCCTGGGCTACGGTGTTGACTACGCAGCACTGGGCAGGGACACTGCAGATATGGCTGCCGATATTTTGGTAAACGGCAAGGACATTGCCTCATATCCGGTCAAGTTCTTTGACAACGGCACCGCCACAATCAACACAGAGACTGCTGCAACCCTGGGCTACGATATGGATGCAGTAACCAAGGCATCAACTCCGTTCTGCACCGAAATCAAGACCATCACCACAGCAGAATCATTTGAATAATTACTATTACATTATTTCTTTGCGGGCGAACTATGTTCGCCCCTTATGTTCGCCCCTAATAAATTTTTGAAAGAGGTAAAAACTATGTCTGACTTCCTGGCAATTTTTGATGCGGGACAGATGCAAACGGTACTGGAGCTGGGACTAATCAGTTCGCTGACAGTACTGGCGCTCTTCCTCAGCTACAGTATGCTGAACGTGTGCGACCTGTCCACCGACGGTTGCTTTACCCTAGGCGCGGCAGTGGGCGCAATAGTGGCCCTCAACGGTCACCCCTTGCTGTCCATCCCCATGGCAATGCTGGCAGGTATGGCGTCGGGACTTATCACAGCCCTGCTCCAAACAGTGCTGGGTATAGACAGTCTGCTGGCAGGTATCGTTGTCAATACGGGACTGTATTCCATCAACATCGCAGTAATGAAAAAATCGTCACTGCTAAATCTAAACAATTCCTCCACAGTATTTTCGATACTTAAGGATAAGCTGGAGGGCACACCCCTGGAGGGCAAGCAAACGCTGATTATATCTGCAATTGCAGTTATTTTGGTAATACTGTTTTTGTCCCTGTTCCTGAAAACAAAGCTGGGATTGTCCATCCGTGCAACCGGCAACAATCCGGATATGGTAAAGTCATCATCCATCAACCCAATCATCACCACAATCATAGGATTGTGCATTGCAAACTCCTTTACTGCGCTGTCGGGCTGTCTGCTGGCTCAGTCCCAAAAGCAGGCAGAAATTAACATCGGCACCGGTATGGTAACGGTAGCGCTGGCCAGCCTGTTAATCGGAGGCGTATTCGTAAGACGGGGCAAAATCCCCATGCGTGCAATCGGCGCCGTGCTGGGCGCTGTGGTATTCCGTCTGGTATATCAGATAGCAATCGGTCTGCACATGCCGCCGTTTATGCTAAAGCTGGTGTCGTCAGTCATCGTAATCATCGCCATAGCAGGTCCGTACATAAAATCCAGATTACCGGAGTATGTTCGCAAGGCTAGGCTTCGCAACGGAAGGAGGGCGTAACCATGCTGTCACTAAAGGATATAAAGATGGTGTTCTTTAAAGGAACACCGGACGAAAAAATTGCCCTCAACGGTCTGTCGCTGGATGTGAACGACGGCGATTTCATCACCATAATCGGTGCTAACGGCGCCGGCAAATCCACACTGTTCAACGCCATAGCCGGCACATACCTCACTGATGAGGGCAGGATTATACTGGATGACAAGGACATTACAGCAATGCCGGAGCACAAGCGCGCCAGATTTATCGGCAGGCTGTTCCAGGACCCTATGAAGGGCAGCGCCCCGGGCATGAGTATAGAAGAAAATTTGGCTCTGGCTGCCGGTCACGGTGGATGGCTAAGCTCTGTATCCAAAAAAGATAAGGCCCTGTTCCGAGAAAAACTGGCTCTGCTGGATATGGGACTGGAGGACAGAATGAGCCAGCAGGTGGGACTGCTGTCCGGCGGACAACGCCAGGCACTCACCCTAATGATGGCCACCATCAACCCGCCCAAGATTTTGCTACTGGATGAGCATACAGCGGCTCTTGACCCCGGCACTGCCGAAAAGGTGCTGAGCCTCACCACCCAAATAGTAACCGAAAACAAGATTACCTGCCTGATGATTACTCACAATATGCAATCTGCACTGGAGCTGGGCAACCGCACCATAATGATGGACAGCGGCAGAGTAATCTACGATGTGGCAAACCGGGAGCGTGACGGACTTACCGTCCCCGATTTGCTGGAGAAGTTCAAGTCCTCAGTAGGACAAAATCTGGATAACGACCGAATGCTGTTGAGCTAAAAAGGCAGACTTTGAGAAACGGAATAGAATTTCGTTTTGTTGCGAAAGTGACAATTTGTGTAACAAAAAACACAGGCGAACACAGATAAGAGTTGTGGTACCCGAAAGTTGTAAAAATGAAATTAGCACCATGAATTCGCGACAACCGTAGGGGCCAACTGCGTTGGCCTCATGCGTAGCACTCTATTATGCCTCCCTAGTGTAAAGAGAGGCAGAAACCACTTTATCAAAATCAAAGGGGCTGTAAAAAAACAGCCCGAATAAAAAATCGACTGCATTCTTTCCGAAA
>JBJEPK010000029.1:0-52559 GCA_051881195.1 Eubacterium sp.
ACCGGACTCTATCTTGACATTGCCATATCTCTTTTGGTGGTTGTTGATTTCGTTCGCTTCCTTTTCTGTAACATCAATCTCCACACCACCCAGACTGTCCACCAAGGTCTGGAACATACCAAAGTTCACTACCACATAGCCATCTATCTTTATTCCAAAATTATATTCTATGGTGTCGCTGACTCCGCTGTATCCACCGTACGTGCAGGCTGCGTTCAGCCTTTGCTCTCCCTCATGACATGGAATGTACACCCATGTGTCGCGGAGAAATGATACTGTCTTTATTGCCTTGTGCTTTAGGTCGATGGAGACTATCATCATTGAGTCAGAACGGCTCTTAGTGGCGTCCTCGCCCTTTCTGGCGTCAACACCCAGCAGCAAAATATTCTTTACCCAAGGGCTGCTTTTCAGTTGGGAGGAGGTGACATATTGGTTGTCAACCTTTTCGTCATAAGTTATTTTGCCGAGCATGGCATTGACAGCGGTGTTGAGCAGCAGCACAATAACAAGCAGTACCGCCACCACACTCAATGCTTTAACTTTTGTTTTAGACAGCTTGTGATTCTTTTTGTTTCTGTTTTTTTTGTTGCTTGGCTGTCTTTGGGGTCTGCGTTGGTTATCAAAATCCTGTATCACCTGTGGCACAAAGTCCTCTTGACTCTGTCTGCTGTTGCGAATAGGGGGCATAATATCCTCCTGCTCATAGTCATCGTATCTGTTTTGTCTGTCGATAACCGGAGCAGATGAGTATTTTTCTATGCCAAAGTCGTCAATATCACGCCTTGCATAGTAGTTTTCTTCATTAGGGACACTGCGGTCCCGATTGTCATTATTGTTATATTTAGGCATTTTTATACATCCTTTCTGCTTTGATTGTACTACAAAGGCTATCTCTTTTCAACAGCTATTTGCGCTATGTATTATTGTTGTTAAAAAATGGTTGCAATACTTACTCAAAAAGTGTAAAATATAATTGAAAATTTATAAGGAGGAAAAACAAATGCTTTGGACTTTAAAAAAAGTTTGGTACAGATTGTACCAAAAATGCTTTAAGGTTGCTATGTGCTTTATGGACTGGAGCGAGCCGGAGCTTCTTGAGGGCGCAGGCTCGGTACTGAGATTACCTGAGTTCATCAAAAACAAGGGCATCAACAAGGTATTGGTAGTTACCGATAGTGGACTTATGGGACTGCATCTGCTTGACCCTATGTTCGCAAAGCTTGAGGAAGCCGGCGTTGAGTACGTTGTTTATGATGGCGTTCAGCCTAATCCCACTATTCCTAACATAGAGGACGCAAAGGACGCATACGTCAAGAACGGATGCCAGGGCATCATCGCATTTGGCGGTGGCTCATCCATGGACTGTGCAAAGGCAGCCGGTGCTAGAGTAGTAAGACCTAACAAGTCTGTTCGCGAGATGCGTGGCCAGCTTAAGGTACTCAAGCAGCTTCCGCCATTCTTTGCTGTACCTACTACTGCAGGTACCGGTTCCGAGACCACAGTTGCTGCTGTTGTAACTGACCCCGAAACACACGAGAAGAATGCTATCAACGACACCTGCCTTCGTCCAAAATATGCAGTGCTTGACCCGGAGCTTACCGTAGGTCTGCCACCTCATATTACTTCCACTACTGGAATGGACGCAATGACACACGCTGTTGAGGCATACATAGGTCATAGCAACACCAAAGAAACTATCAGAGAGGCTGAGCTTGCAACTAAGCTCATCCACGAAAATCTGGAGAAGTGCTATACTGACGGAAAGGACCTTGAGGCTAGAGCTAATATGCTCAAGGGCTCATACTATGCCGGTAGAGCCTTTACTCACGCCTATGTAGGCTATGTGCATGCTATCGCTCACAATCTGGGCGGTCTGTATGGCACACCTCACGGCCTTGCTAACGCTGTGATTTTGCCTTATGTTTTGGATTACTATGGGGAGGCTGCGTATCCACAGCTTGCAAAGCTGGCTGATATTATCGGAATCACCACACCATCCATGTCCGTTGCCGAAAAGGGTAAAGCATTTATTGCTGAAATTAGAAGAATGAATGAGGCTATGAACATTCCTGCCAAGTTCGATATGATTAAGGAGGAGGATATGAGTACTCTCGTTTCCAGAGCACTCAAGGAGGGCAATCCTCTCTATCCTGTACCTAAGATTATGGACGCTGCAGATTGTGAGGCTGTTATTCGTTCATTTATGGCATAACAAAACCTCCTATGGTAGGTATTTATTCCTACCATAGGAGGCCTTTTTTTATTTATGTACCAAGTACTGCTTACATCAGCGTATCGTAATTCTCTCTGGCAAAGCGTATCATGTTGCTGTATATTTGCTCCTGCTCATACAACTCCATATAGCTGTCATCAAATGCGTCAAAGTCGTATTGATTCAGTAACTGGTCGTAGTCAATATCCCCCTTGAACATATTTAGGTCTATGTCGTTTTCTATAACGAATTCCCTAAGCAGTCTGGCCGTTCTGTCAAAAGATAATTCTCGCAATGCGCGTATTATTTGGGTTGCGTTCCTGCCGGATGAGTTGCACAGATACTGGCACAGGCCACCGTTTTGCATCTCGGCATCAAATTCGTACACAAGATAGTATGCCAGTTGCTTTTTGTTTAGGATACCAACATTGTCATCGGCTTCCTCAACCTTGCTGTCCAGTCGCTGGTATATTGCGTCGTAGAACTCCCGGTCATCCAGCTCCATCACGTCTTGATTATCCATTTCTATGTGCTTGCGCTCCATATCCATGGCTTCTTTGATGGCACCTTTTAAGCCCTTGAATTCGTGGAATATGTCAAGTATTCCCATTTCATTTCTCCAATCAGTTCTGTTAGTGTTATGCTCTGGCTACCATTTCGCCGTATTTTTCCTTGCTGTCTTTGATAAATTGCTCAACCTGTTGTACGCTTGGCATTGCGTCACTGCAGCTATGGGAACTAATGAGGATGGATGCTGATGCAGAGCCAAACTCAAGACAGTCAATGATGTCTTTGCCGTTAAGCAAGGAGTATAGGAAGGATGAGCCGTAGCCGTCGCCGCCGCCAAATCCCTTTAGCATATCGGCAGGGAAGGGCTTTATGTTGTAAAACTTGCCGTCGTTAGTATATGCCGTTGAACCCTCTTTTCCATGCTTGATAACACAGATTGTAGCACCGTATGACTGCCAGTATTTTGCTGACTCGGGGTCGGACTCCTTTACGCCGATGATGCCTTCGGTTAGGTCAAATTCTTCTCTTGAGCCCATAATTACATCCGCATTTTGTGCCACAAGGCTGTAGTACACAGCAATCTCGTCCTTGCTCTTCCATGTGTATTCACGATAATCAATATCAAAAATGATGCGGGTGTTATTCTTTTTTGCCAGCATCATTGCTTTTAGGCATGCTTCACGGGACGGGCTCTTTGCCAGTGCTGTACCACTGATGATAATAGCCTTTGCAGATGCTATGTATTCTTCGTCAATGTCCATTGGCTCCATACAAAAGTCAGCAACATTGTCCCTGTACATAAGTATGGAGGAACTCTGCTTGGACAGAATTTCGGTAAATGTTAGGCCCAAGCACTCGCCATTCTTGGCACGGGTGATATGACCGGTGTCGATTCCTTCTTTTTCAAAATAATTTACAACATAGTCGCCAAATTGGTCTGCACTGACACAACCGCAAAAGCCTACCTTACATCCCAGTCTCGCAAGACCGACTGCAATGTTGGCAGGGGAGCCGCCCACATATTTGTTGAAATTGGATGACTCTGACAGTGGCATATACATATCGGTTGGGTTAAAATCAATAGCGATACGGCCGATTGGGATGAAGTCCAGTGGCTTGCTCATATCAAATGTTACATAGTTTTGCATAATAGTATTCCTTTCTAGCATTTGCCGTCTGTACCAAAGATGAGTATGTGCTTCTTTGCGTTCTGGTACGCACCGTCAACCTCGGCAGCCTGCAAATCGTAATATCCTTTTATTTTGTTATTATTGTACCATGACCTAACTGTGTCTTCCACACTGTCAAAGGTGGCTGTGGCAATGTTTATTTTTCTTATGCCGGTTTTACTGCAGCGCACAAAGTCCTCCGGTGAGATTCCCGTTCCTCCATGCAATACCAGTGGGGTGTCGGTAATTTTTGATACCTCCTCCAGTATGTCGAATCTCAGCTTAGGAGTTTGCTTGTAGTTACCGTGGGCATTGCCGATTGCAATGGCTAGGGCGTCAATATCCGCCTCCTGCTCAAAGCGTAGGGCGTCCTCCGGCTTTGTGCAATTTATGGCTATGTCTTCGCTGCCGTCCTCACTGCCGCCTACACAGCCAATCTCTGCTTCAACAGAAGCGTCGTATTCCTTAGCAAGTTCTATTACCTGCTTTGTCATAGCTATGTTATCCTCCAGTGGCAAATGGGAGCCGTCATACATAACAGAAGTAAATCCAATATCCAGCGCCTGACTGATTTTTTCTATAGTCTTGCCGTGGTCAAAGTGTACAGCAACAGGTGTTGTAGCATTCTCGGCTGCTGCAACCATCAGCGGACCTATAATCTCCAGCGGTGACTGCTTTAGCCTAACCTCGGCAATCTGTAATATCACCGGGGCTTGCAGCTCTTCAGCAGCTTTTAGTATGCCCAGTACCATCTCCATATTAGTTACGGAAAATGAGCCTACAGCATAATTGCCTTCCTCAGCGTCAGCCAGTAAATCCCTCATATTAACCAGCATAGTTGTTCTCCTTTAGTATAAGTGATGAGTTGTCCGTAAGCCGAGTTCTGTCTTGGACGATTATCTATCTCGACACAGTGTTACCACTGTGCTCTAGCCATCCTTCGGAGTTATGTGGCGAGCAACCATCCCTCCGGTCGATGTTGCAGCGAATAGGGTTTACATGGCAGAGAATGTTACCATTCTCTCGGTGAGCTCTTACCTCGCCTTTCCATCCTTACCACAGTATGTGGCGGTTTATTTCTGTTGCACTGTCCCGAGGGTCACCCCTGGCGGCCGTTAGCCGTTATTCTGCTCTGTGCTGCTCGGACTTTCCTCACGCATAAGCGCGCAATCGTCTGTACAACTCATCACCTTTTATAATAATTTATTTATAAACCGGTGTCAACAAAAACTTGTGCCAAAAATTATTTATTCATTAATTGTAAACCTATTAGAATTTTTAGTTGACAATTACGCATTGTTGGTACTACAATAACCTAAATGTTGTTAAGGAGGACATAATTATGACAGAAAAGAAGAAAAAATTTGCAACATTGGATTTGGTGTATGTGGGATTATCCGCTGCTTTGATTGCGGTATGCAGTTGGATTTCCATTCCCTTGACAGTACCCATCACACTTCAAACACTGGGAGTATGCTTGGTTGCAGGACTTTTTGGTGTAAAAAGGGGAACTCTTGCCACAATAGTATATATTGCTCTCGGCGCTGTGGGCGTTCCGGTATTCTCCGGATTTAAGGGAGGTATCGGCGCGCTGCTTGGCTCCACAGGCGGTTACATAATCGGGTTTATTTTTACTGCACTGATTGTTGGCTATATCAGTGAAAAGACTAAAGGCAAGCTGTGGTGCGTAATATTGAGTATGATAGCCGGCGTGTTGGCGTGCTATGTGTTCGGTACTGCCTGGTTTGCAGTGGTATATGCCAAGACTGCCGAGCCTGCTCCGCTGGCAACAATTCTGGGCTGGTGCGTATTTCCGTTTCTGATTCCGGATGCCGTCAAAATCGGCGTAGCAGCAGTGCTTGCTAATAGATTAAGAAAATTTGTAAAGTAGAGACTATCCCTAATGTGGTTGACTTATTTTGTCAGTTTTGATAGAATACGTGTAATACTACATTAGGGGTATATTTATGTTCGTAGATATAGCAAAAATTAAGATTAAGGGTGGCGACGGCGGCGCAGGTGCCGTTGCCTTTCATAGAGAAAAGTATGTTGCCGCCGGCGGACCCGACGGTGGCGACGGCGGTAAGGGCGGCGATATTGTATTTGTTGTTGATGACAACCTTGCAACCCTTGCCGATTTTAGGTATAAGCGCAAGTACTCTGCCCAAAACGGTGAGCCCGGTCGCGGTGGCCGTTGTAACGGCAAAAAGGGACAGGATTTGGAAATTGCCGTACCTCGGGGCACTGTAATCAAGGAAGTTAATAGCGGCGCCGTTATGGCAGATATGAGCAGGACGGAGCGTTTTGTGGCTGCTAAGGGTGGTCGCGGCGGCTGGGGTAATACCCATTTTGCTACTCCTACTCGTCAGGTGCCTCGTTTTGCCAAACCAGGTGTACCCGGTGAGGAATGGGAGGTCAGCCTGGAGCTTAAGCTGTTGGCAGATGTTGGTCTTGTTGGTTACCCATCTGTGGGAAAGAGCAGTCTCATCTCTGTGGTATCCCAGGCAAAACCTAAGATTGGCGACTATCATTTTACCACTCTTGTGCCTAATTTGGGCGTGGTTTCTATGGGCGAAGGCAATAGCTTTGTTATTGCAGATATTCCCGGCTTGATTGAGGGCGCCAGTGATGGTGTTGGTCTAGGCCATCAATTTCTGCGCCATGTGGAGCGTTGCCGTCTGTTGATTCATATTGTTGATGTTAGCGGACACGAAGGTAGGGAGCCCATTGACGATTTTGAAAAGCTTAATGCCGAATTAGTTAAGTTCAATCCCGACCTTGCACAGCGACCTATGATTGTTGTTGGCAATAAGATTGATATGGCAGAGCCGGAGCAAATTGACTCCTTCAAAAAATATGTGGAGAACAGGGGATATGAGTATTACTCCATTTGCGCTCCCATTCTGGAGGGAACAAAGGAGCTTATGAATGTCTGCTGGCAAAAATTGCAGGAGCTCCCGCCAATAAAGGAGTATGAGCCTGAGGAGGTGCCTATGGAGGCACTAATGCAGGATGCCACCGGATTCAAGATTACCCAACAGGACGAGGGTTATTTCTTGGTGGAGGCCTCTTGGTTCCCCAAGGTGCTAAAGGGCATTGACATTGAGGATTACGAATCTTTACAGTATATGCAAAGGGTACTGGAGAAGAGTGGTATTTTTGATGCCCTTAGAGAAAAAGGAATACAGGAGGGCGACATAGTATCACTATACGATATTGAGTTCGAATATATACCGTAATGTTTGTAAAAAAGAATATAAATCCAAAATTGCTGAGCCCACTCAATCTGGCATTTATCGGCGATTGCGTATATGAAATGCTGGTGCGCGAGACTTTGGTAAAGGATGCTAACAGACCTGTTAACGACCTGCATCACGAGAGTGTAAAGTATGTTAGCGCAAAGGCTCAGACAATTGCTTTTGACAAGATAAAAAATACACTTACTGAAGACGAGATGGCTGTTTTTAAGCGTGGCAGAAACGCTAAGGTAGGCCATAGCCCAAAGAGTGCCAGCCAGGGTGAGTACCATATCGCCACCGGCGTTGAGGCATTGTTTGGCTACCTATATCTCACGGACCAAAACGATAGAATCAGAGATTTGTTTGCCACCATAACAGACGAGGATTGCTGACTTAGTCCTTTGCTCCCAAATCGCAGATTTGGAGAAAGTTGACACAGGTTCTCGCCCTTAATCTTATAAAACAAAAAAGACACCCAATAGGATGTCTTTTCGTTTTGGTGGGAACAACAGGGCTCGAACCTGTGACCCCCTGCTTGTAAGGCAGGTGCTCTCCCAGCTGAGCTATACTCCCAAACGCAAGTATGATTATACCACAAGTTTTTTATTTGTCAAGAAAAAAGTAGCCAAAAATTACAAAATCATAAAAATAATTGGCTAATGCTTGCAGTTATGACTTTGGTGTGGTATTATTACGGAGCAATTAGTTATTTATTTCTGTTAGGAGATTGATTATGAGTAGTTGTAATAACAAACCAAATGAAGCTCAGTCCACACCACAGGTTACCAGCTGTGCAGTGTATGAGTATTCCGCAGAAGATAAAAAAAGCAAGTCAACCAGATTCAGCAGAACTATTTTGTCTGTTATCACGCTGGTTGTTATACTGATTTGTGTATATACCGGAAATAATTTGGCAGTTACCAATACGGACACAGAACCTGACCCGCCAAAATACACTGTCCAGTTTGTTAAGCCGGAAAACGGCGAGATTACAGGCAGTGGTTCTTATGAGGAAGGCAAGGAGATTATTGTTCGCGCTACTCCATACGAGGGCTATGTTTTCAAAGGCTGGTACGAAAAGACCGGTGTCGACGAAAACGGTGAGCCACAGTATAAGCGTATATCTGGACATAAGAATCACAGAATAAAGGTAGAAAAGGATGTTGTCCTGCGTGCCAAGTTCCGTAAGGCGTCTACTACTGACACATCCCAACCAGCAGAATAAGTTTTGATTTTATACCCTCGACAGTTTTGTCGGGGGTTGTTTTTTTTGCACAAAAAATATCTTAATTTTTGTTTATATTTGTTGAAAGTGTCACATATTATATGCTATAATATTTAATGGTTTAAATTACTAAGAAAAAACGAAAGGAGAGGCTTATGTCTCAAAATCAAGAAGGCAATGCAAAATCCTCAAAGGTTAAGCAGTTAGTCAGAGAAATCAAAACCCATTGGCGTAAGCCTGCACCGGGAAAGTATGTTCCGTACAAGGAATACTTGGACATTTTCTTTGGTGTAGGAAGTAACTATGCCGGCAACAAAACATTGGAGTACATCACCTTTGCAGCCGGATGCTATCTTATGATGTATCACTACAAGCTGCCTTATTTGGCGTTCTCCATCATCACGATTATTAATATGCCACTCAATTACGTCTGGACCTTGATTGGCTGGGTTATCAACGACAATCTTGGCTTCCTACCCAAGAAGACGGAGCGTAAGTTTTTTGGATTGTATTTCTTCCTTATTGCCGCGGGTATCTATATGATAGTCGGCGATTTTTCTGCAATTCTTGACCCATCCAATTCGCTGGTGCGTTATCTCAACGGACTGGAGGGCATATCGGCCGCTTCGGCCATCAAGATATTCGGTACCCACATTTTGTGGAACGGTTGGGCAGGTGCGCGTAATATCTTTTGGCGCAAGAAGCTGATACCAAAATTCGGTCGCTATAAGTACGCACTTTACTGCGACACCGTACCAAAGATTATTATGGTATGGCTTGTAGGCTGGCTCCCGTTCTACAACACAATTACCGATGTTACCACCAGAGTTTGGGTTGCAAATCTGCTGTTTTCCATATTCAATCTCTTTAGCTTCAACAACAGCTTGGAGACATGTACCGAAAATTGTTCGCCTAATGTTAGAGAGCGTATCTTCGTTAGGTCATATCCCATCAAGCTCAGCCATTTGATGCAGTCCATCATTGCTATTATCCTGCCTGTATTCATCGGTATGTGCAAGGACGAGTGGGCAGATATTGCCGTATTCAAGTGGATTATTCCTATTACTTTTACCGTTTTTGCCGTGGTTACACTGTTCCTGGCTCACAGAATAAAGGAGCGTATCCCACAGCCACCTTTGGAAAAGAAGGTTAAGATTAAGTTTTGGGATGGTATGTTCGGCGTAATGCGTAATAAGTACAAGTGGATTCAAACCATAGTTGGATTGCTGGATTCCCTGGGCAATGGTATGCTGGCATTTACCACTATTCTTTATCTGTACACATTCCGACTCAGTGGCTTGGCTTATTCGCTGATTGTGGCGCTGGTGTCCTTTGCCGGCACACCTCCGGATTTCTTTACACCGTATTTTATCAAGAGATTTACATATCGCCAGGTTATGATATTCTTCCAGCTATCCAGAGCCGTTTGCTATAGTATAATAGTATGTTGCTACTGGTTCTGCGGTGAGAATCTCATTCTATGCGGTACGCTGTCGGTTATCGTTCTGTTCTTTACCGAGATGTGCCAGACTGTACCTAAAGCCATTGACCACGATATGGGCGTGCGTATCAACGACTACCAGATGTATCTGTCAGGTGAGAGACTGGAGAGCTTTTCCGGTGTATTCGGCTGGTTCACAGGCCCTATAACATCCTTTGTAGGTCTGGTAATTCCTATTCTGTTGTTGCGCTACGGCTTTAACAGTAACTGGGATGCACTCTTTATTGACGAATCCAGGCGCAAGATAATTATTATACCTCTATTGTTTGATATTGCAGGCTATATCCTTATGACAATCCCATATTTCTTCTGGGATTATGATGACAAAAAGCAGAATTTGGTTATGGAGGTCCTTCGTCGTCGTGAGGAGGTAACTCGCAAACAATTCAACGCAGAGCACGGCATTGTTGATGAACAGCCTGTTACAGAGGAAACCTCACAGGAGGATGTTGAGGTTGCTGAGGAGGTGATGTCATGAAGCTAGGTAAGAAGAAAAATGCTGCACCTAACGACGATTTTTTAGCCGAGGAGGCAAAGCAGGCCAGCGAGCAGGCTGCCGACTACACTCTTGACATCCCTGAGGACGAGATTTGGACTTACCAAATTGAGGGTCTGCAGGCACCCCATGTTGCCCAGCCATTTAAGAACGCGGGCATAAAAAAGTTTGTTGTAGTTATAGTTCTCCTATTGGCAATCAGCGCGTCCATATTTATGTCAGTTCGTGCTGTACATAATGATGAGTACAAATACAAGGAGCTGGAGGACGGCACCTATGAGCTGGTAAAGTACACCAATCCCGGCAATGTTACCGATGTTACCATCGACTATGTTGTTGACCTGGAAACCGGCGCAAAGGATACCTCCAAGCCCATCACCGTTATCCACGAATATGCCTTCAACTGTGATGAGCAGATTCGCACCATCACATTGGGCAAGGATGTAAAGCAGATTGACTCAAAGTCAATATACAGTTGTTGGAGTCTTCGCAATGTGTGGGTTGATGACGATAATGCAAATTACTGCGATGTTGACGGCGTAGTGTATAGCAAGGATATGACCCAGGCTATTCATTATCCTACTGCTCATGATATGCAATTGATGATAGAAAACGGGTATGCCACCGAGGAGGTAGCAGAGGATGGCAGCCGTAAGTTTATCTCCAAGGTAACAGACGAGAACGGAAATCTTACCGACGACAAGGGCAATAATCTCGTTGAGCGTGTGTGGGGCACCAACAAGCTCTACGACGAGCAGTGGTACCAGACCTACAACAAGACCTGCCGTACCTATGTTATCCCATCCACCGTTACCAGCCTCAATAATATGTCATTTGCTTATTCAGATATTGTTGATTTGTATATCCCTGAGGGCATTACCTATCTGGGTAATATGGCTTTGTTCAAGAACACAGCACTTACCAACATCTACACCTACAAATGTGATGAGCCTATTACCGACACCACCTACAAGGCTATCGACAGTATGACCGAGATATATCCGTCATTGCCGGAGGGTCTTGAGTTTATGGGTGCTGACTGTCTGTACTACACCAGAGGCCTTAGTTATATGTTTATCCCAAGCTCTATCAAGGAGATTAAGCACCATGCTCTTTGGGAGTCCTGCTACACTGAAGACAAGGAGTTAAAGGGCGTTACCGCTGTCAACTACGGCGGTGACGAGGCGGCATTTGACAAGGTTAAGACCGGCGACCAGTGGCGCGCTCAGTATGACTATATGCTGTTCAAAAAGTCTGTGGACATCAATTACAACGCACAGCGTGAGTCCCAGCAGGCAGCCAATGTTTATCGCCAGTATTACTGGTCGGTACAGTGGATTCTCAATAACTGTTCCGATGATGTCAAGGCCAATTCATCATATCTGGTCAAGGATTTGAACGGCGACAGCCTGCCCGAGCTTGTTATCCGTCGCTACGACGAAGATAGCAAAAATACACAGGACAAAATCCTTACTATCAATTATGGCTATTTGGATGATTATGAGGGCAAGGCGGATTATTCCGGTGACACTTTCAGCAAGCTGGACGACAACGCTCAGCTAGATAATATCCTCGAGACTGTAAAATAAAAATCATACATTTTTCGGCTCCCTTGTGCAAATGGGTGCAAATTCAACCAAATACGGCTCCCTTGTGTAAAGGGAGCTGTTTTGCTTTAGCAAAACTGAGGGATTGTTTGCAAAGCACTGACCGAGCCGGCAGGCAAGATTTCGGCTCCCTTGTGTAAAGGGAGCTGTCACGAAGTGACTGAGGGATTGTAATGTAATTATGTTAAATACTTTTATCCCCTCAGTCGCATAAATGCGACAGCTCCACTTAATAACATTAAAAGGGGAGCCTTAATAGGGTGCTGCGCACGCGGGCGAACGCAGTTCGCCCCTACGATTATAGTAAAAATGAAATGATTAGCTAATCTTTACAACTTCCGTAGGGGCCAACTGTGTTGGCCTCTGCCGCTCTTTTGTAAAGGGGAGCCTTAATCGGGTTGTATTACGAGCGCATTTCTACCGATTCTGCCTACATTGTGCAATTTTTCTGTTGGTGCTCAAAAACCCTTTATTTATGCGGGTAGGTAGCCCTTTTTTTGTCTAGGGCCCATAAAAAAGTAGCCCTATTTTTTGCCTAGGGCCCATAGATTTTGTCCCAAACGTATAGTATATTTTAATAGAAAATATCTATATGGAAAGGATGATTAGATATGAAAAAAGTTTTATCAACCCTGCTGGCATTTGTAATGCTGGCAACAACAATTTTGGCTGTGCCTTTTTCGGCGCAGGCAGAGGTAAAGTATCCCGAAGCCTCGGGAACGCTTAAAAGCGGTCAAACCTACACCTACGATGCCTCCACCGAAACCCTGACAATTTCCGGCGTGGGCGAAATAACACAATACGATTACTCCGGTGAAGGTGTATCGCCATTTGCCAATTGCACGATTAAGCATATTGTTATCGGCGAAGGCATAACCAAAATGTATAACTATATTTTCAATGAAGTGCTTGGTATTGAAACCGTATCGCTTCCTGCTTCACTGACTTTAATATATTACCGTTGTTTTGAAGAATGTGAATTTATCGGCAGCGGATTTACGGTTGCCGATGATAATAATTACTTCAGCGCCGATAACGGTAGCCTTTACAACAAGGATAAGACAAGGCTTATCAAATTTGTTAGTAACGGATTAACCGAATTTACAGTGCCCGACAGCGTAACAACAATCGCATACTCAGCATTTAACCGTTATGATGCCCTTGACAAGCTTGTGCTTAACGGCACAAATCTTAGTTTAGATGACTATGCAATATACGGTGCAAAAATAAAGCACCTTGAAATTAACGAGGGTGTTAAAAACCTTGGCTCCATAAACTCAATTGATTCGGCTGTTTGGGAGGATGAAACAATTACCCTCCCTGCATCTCTGGAAACCATCGGTCCCCAGTCAATCTTTGATGATGCCACTCCTATCAAGAACTTTGTTGTAGCCGAGGGTAACACAGTGTTCTCAACCATTGACGGCGTTCTGTATAAGGACGGTACAACATTGTTTAGTTATCCTGCCGGCAGAACGGACACAAGCTTTACCGTTCCTGACGGCACAACAAAAATCGAAAGCTGTGCTTTTTCATCTTGCAACAATCTTGAGTCGGTGGATATCCCTGCAAGTGTTAAGACATTTTCAAGCCGTTCGTTCAAATTTTGCTCAAATGTTACAAATATTAACATTCGTGCCTTAGACGCCGAATTTCTCGACTCTGACTGCTTCTTTTATATGAACAGCAGTGTTGTTTACAAGGTTTACGAGAATTCAGCAACATACAAAAATATAATAAGCATAGGCATTGCTGAGTCAAAAATAGCCTTTTTCCCGTTATGTGCAGACCATAGCTATGAATTAACAAAAACCGTTGAGCCATCCTGCTTTGCCAAGGGCTATGATGTGTACACCTGCTCAGTATGCGGTACTACGGAGATTCGTAACGAAACAAATACGGTTGACCACGAGGTTGTAACCACATATAACGAGGACAAAACAGTTGAGCATCATAAATGCAAAAACTTTGCGTTCATCATAGAGGAAACCGAAAATCTTCCCCAGTCGGAGCATGATTATCAAAGCGATACCGACGAATATTTTGAGCTTTCCTATCCGGGAGCAACAACTATTTCCATAACCTTTGACGAGCAATTCAAAACAGAAACAAATTACGACTATCTTAAGGCTTATGACAAGGACGGAAACGAAATAGCAAAATATACCGGCACAGATCCGGCAGGTCAAACATATACCCTAAACGGCGACTATATTAAGCTGCATTTCCATTCCGACGGTTCGGGTCAATATTACGGCTTTAAGATAACAAAGGTTGTTGCCGAAAAGGTGGGCTGTGATTATGCAGAGGCCGACACACCGCATACTCACAGCTACAGCGAATATGTGTACAACGATGATTCAACCTGCACCGAAAATGGTACGGAAACTGCAACCTGCGCCTGCGGTCAAACCAATGACAGAGAAAAAGAAAATACTGCACTGGGTCATGACTGGGAGGCCGCAACCTGCCTTGTGCCAAAGACATGTAACAGATGCGGAGCAACAGAAGGCGGATTAGGGGAACACAGCTATGCTATTGTATCACAGTGCCCTGCTACCTGTAATGCTGACGGTTATATTAACTACGAATGTACTGTTTGCTCGGGTACTAAGCAAGAGGCTATTACAGCAAGACCTGACCATCAGCTAAGCGACAGATACGACAGCGAAACAAATTCTGTAATCACCACCTGTGCTAACAAGGACGGATTTGTTGTTGAATATACCGAAGATTTGCCGGAGTCAAAGCACTATTACGATAATGGCATTTCAGAGGAATATGTGTTATATTATCCCGGTGCCGAATCTATTGATATATATTTCAACAATTCTACACTTGTAGAGAAAGATTATGACTTTATTTACATTTACAAGGATTCCGTATCAGGCGAGCAGATTGGCAAATATACCAGCACCGCGCTTTCAGGAAAAACAATAACTGTTAATTCAAGCACAGCAGTAATCAAGCTTACTTCCGATCATAACACCACAAAATGGGGCTTTAAGGTTGACAAGGTTGTTGCAACATACCCCGGATGCGGATATGAGACATCGGCAGTTCACACAACTCACAATGTTACAACCTACACAAGCGACAACAACGCAACCTGCACCGAGGACGGAACAAAAACAGGCACCTGTACTATCTGCAATAAGCCTGTAACCGTAGCAGACGAGGGATCAAAACTGGGTCATGATTTGGTTGAGACAGCGGACGCAGTAAACGCAACATGCTTCAGCGTTGGATGGACAGCAGGATACAAATGCTCCCGTTGTGATTACGAGGTAAGACAGGAAGAGGTTGCCAAGCTGCCACATACTTACAACAGTGGCGTTGTAACCAAAAAGGCAACCTGTACCGAAGCAGGTGTAAAGACCTATACCTGTACTGTATGTGACGCCACAAAGACGGAGTCAATACCAAAGCTTGCACACACCTACAAGGCCTATACTACAAGAGCAACAACATCTTCAAGCGGTAAGATAGTAACCAAGTGCTCCGTATGCGGCGCAGTTAAGTCAACCCAGACTATTGCTCGTATCAGTTCGGTTAAGCTAAGCGGTACATCATATACTTACAACGGCAAGGTTAAGACCCCGTCTGTAACAGTAAAGAATACTGCAGGCAAGACTTTGGTTAAGAATACCGACTACACAGTATCCTACGCAAGCGGCCGCAAGAATGTAGGCAAGTATGCTGTCAAGGTTACATTCAAGGGTAAGTACTCCGGCACAAAGACCTTGTACTTTACCATCAAGCCAAAGGCCACAAGCATTTCGAGTATATCAGCAAAATCCAAAGGCTTTACAGTCAAGTGGTACAGACGCTCAACCCAGACTACAGGCTATCAGGTGCAGTACAGTACCTCAAGCAAATTTACCGGTCCAAAGACGGTTACTGTATCTAAGTATTCTACTACAAGCAAAACAGTATCAAAGTTGAAAGCAAAAAAGCGTTACTATGTTCGTGTCCGCACCTACAAGATAGTTAACGGTACAAGATACTACTCCTCCTGGTCAAAGTACAAAACAGTTACAACAAAATCATAATTAACCAAACACGGCTCCCTTGTGTAAAGGGAGCCTTTATTGTGTGCTACGCAAATAGGCGATTGCAAATCGCCCCTACGGAAGTCGTGAATTTATGGTAATCGTTTCATTTTTACAACTACCGTAGGAGCGAACTGTGTTCGCCTCTATTTTTTGTGTACACAGGGGCAGAATCGGTGGCTTATTCTATCGCCTATATTTTTGTATTGTATTATCGCCAAAAAAATATTATAATTGTACTATATTTGCTATATGGAGTGTTTTGCTATGAGAATGAGACATAAGAAAAATCTTGATTCCCGATTAGAAAAGGTGGGTGACTACCTCATCACCATTAGGAATGAGAGCCTTAATTTTAACGACGCTGCCAAGGAGGAACATATCCTCTCAATGCAGGAGCTTTTTGGCAACGACAATCCGGTATATCTTGAGGTAGGTTGCGGCAAGGGTCAGTTCGGCTGCACGTTTGCCAAGCAAAATCCAGATGTTAATATCGTGTGTGTCGAGAAGGTAAGCGATGTAATTTGTCTCGCTTGCGAGATGGCACAGCGTATGGAACTGACCAATATCAAGTTTGTGCATTGTTCTGCCGAATATTTGCAATCCTATTTCGAAAGGAATATTTTTGAGGGGATTTTTCTTAATTTCTCCTGTCCTTATCCAAAAAAGAGTTATGCTTCTCATCGTTTGACATCCGACAGGTTCCTTGGTATTTACAAGCTATTACTCAAGCCGGGTGCGGCAATTTACCAAAAGACGGACAATATGCACTTTTTTGAGTTTTCTATTGAGTCGTTTAGTAAGAATGGCTACGAGATTAGCAATGTGTCCCTGGATTTACACAACAGCGACTTTGAGGGCAATATAGTAACAGAATACGAACAGCGTTTTGCCTCACAGGGATACCCGATTTATCGTCTGGAGGCCAGGGTAAAA
Organism: Eubacterium sp.; assembly: GCA_051881195.1. Taxonomy (GTDB): domain Bacteria; phylum Bacillota; class Clostridia; order Oscillospirales; family Acutalibacteraceae; genus Eubacterium_R. The sequence goes on from JBJEPK010000029.1 coordinate 16,948, forward strand.
TAATGCAAAAAAAGAAGGTGCATCATTGTACCTTCTTTTTGCTTATACCCATTATGGATAGTAATATTATTACAGGGAATGCAATGGCAAACAGCAGTCCTTTTTTGAAATCGCCGTCGTACAAATTTGTGATATAGCCTATCAGCGTTGGACCCATTGTACAGCCGATATCACCCGAAACTGCCAGTATTCCAAACAGCATTGTACTGCTTGATTTGAGCATATTTGTGGATAGGCTGATGGTTCCCGGCCACATGGCAGATACCGCAAGGCCGCACATTGCACAGCCGATTAGCGAAATAATAGGATTCCTTGAGCATCCTGCCATCAGATAGGCAGCTATACAGATTGCAGCAGACATACACAGATACTTCTTTATGTCAACCTTGCCACTCAGCTTGCTGAATATTACTCTGCCTGTACCCATCAGAATCGCAAACGCCATAGGTCCCGCCAGGTCGCCCACAGTTTTGCTGACATGTAGTCCATTTTCGGCAAAGGTGGACGCCCATTGGCTCATTGCCAGCTCGGCGGCGCCGGAACAGACCATCAGTATGATAGCGATATAAAAGAACTTTGACTTAAACAGCTTGCTATCTCGTTTTGCATCCTCTTTTGTTGGCTCCTTAATTGGTACAAAATAAAAAAATATGCCGTTGAGTAGCGCCAAGCCTGCCCATATATAGGACAGATAACGCCAGTTCTCCCTGCCAAAAACAGCCATATATAATGTGCTTGCACCGATAACCAGCACTGACCCCCAGCAGTAAAAGGAGTGCAGTAGGCTCATGGCACCTGCCTTATTGCTTGTTGGGCAGGATTCCACAATTGGCGAAATCAGTACTTCCAGCAAGCCACTGCCTACAGAGTACAGCACCACGCTTGTCATAATTCCTGCAAATACATTTTTGACGGTGTATGGCAGGATTGCCAGTAGTACAAATCCCAGGAACGAGCATCCGTGGGAAATCAGCAGGCAGTTTTTGTACCCCACCTTGTCTGCGTATTTTGTGGCTATCAAATCCACTACTATTTGGGTAAAAAAGGTGATGGTAATTATGCTTGTCAGCTGTACCAGGGATATATTGAATTCGTTGTTCCATCCCACAAACAGCAGGGGAGCAAAGTTGCATACAATTGCCTGCACAATGTATCCCACAAAGCAGGCTGATATTGTGTGTTTGTAATTTAATCTTTTCATATTATCCATCCGGTAATTAGTTATATGATTATATAATATTTATATACAAATTTCAACACAAAAAATGCACCCCTCGTGTGAGGAGTGCATTCTTTTGTAATATTGATTACTCAGCGTCAGGTGCGTAGAAATCAACAAGTCGAGCAAGCTTGTTGTACTTCTCGATTGAGTTTTCTGCTGCGATGCTGAACAACTGCTCTGCCTTGCCCGGGAAGCTTCTCTTAAGTGCAGAGTATCTTGTCTCACCCTCGATGAACTCAACATAGTCTGCAGTTGGAGCCTTGCTGTCAAGGGAGAATGGGTTTTTGCCCTCGGCAATAAGTGCAGGGTTGTAACGGAACAGATTCCAGTAACCGGCAGCAACAGCCTTCTTTTGCTCAGCTTGGTTGAATGGCATCTTGATACCGTGGTTAATACATGGAGCATAGCAGATAACAAGTGACGGACCGTTATATGCAGCTGCCTCCTGGAATGCCTTGAGGCACTGGTTAGCGTTAGCACCCATAGCAACCTGAGCAACATATACGTAGCCGTATGACATTGCAATCTGTGCCAGGTCCTTCTTCTTTACAACCTTACCGCTTGCAGCAAACTTAGCAACAGCACCGGTAGGTGTTGCCTTTGATGCCTGTCCGCCTGTGTTGGAGTAAACCTCTGTATCAAATACAACAATGTTAACATCCTCGTTGGATGCAAGTACGTGGTCAAGACCGCCAAAGCCAATATCGTAAGCCCAGCCGTCACCACCGAAGATGAACTGATACTTCTTAGCAGCGTAGTCAGCATCCTTCATAAAGTCGTCGGCAGCAGCCTTTGCCTCACCGTCAAGATTTGCAGCCTTAATTACAGCAATAAGAGCTTTTGCATCGTCCTCGTTCTTAGCAGCATCCTCGTATGTTGCAAGCCAAGCGTCAGCCTCTGCAATACCTGCCTTAGAAAGAATTTCTGCATCGGCAGCAAGTCTTTCACGAATTTGCTTTTGTGCAAGGTACATACCATAGCCGAACTCTGCGTTATCCTCAAACAGTGAGTTGGACCATGCAGGACCGTGTCCGTTCTTGTCCACTGTGTATGGAGTAGATGGAGCTGAACCACCCCAGATTGAAGAACAACCTGTTGCGTTAGCAATGTACATCTTGTCACCGTAGAGCTGAGTAACAAGCTTAGCGTACGGTGTCTCACCACAGCCTGCGCAAGCGCCGGAGAACTCAAGGTATGGTTTCTTATACTGAACACCGATAGTAGTAGAATTAACTACCTCAGGCTTAATAGATGTGTCAACAAGTGCGTCATAAGATACCTGAACGCCAAGCTGAGAAGCGATTGGCTTCATTGTAAGTGACTTCGTAGGACATACGTTAGCACAAGAGCCGCATCCTGTACAGTCAAGTGCAGATACGATGAGTGCATACTGATAGTCGGTCTTCTTATGCTTAATCATAGTTGTACCTGCAGGAGCAGCAGCAGCCTCAGCCTCATTCATACAGATAGGTCTGATAACAGCGTGAGGGCATACCATTGAGCAGAGATTACACTGTGCACACTTGGTTGGGTCCCACTCCGGTACTGCGATAGCAATACCTCTCTTCTCAAATGCTGCAGAACCCTGTGGATATACACCGTCAGCACTGTCAACAAATGAGGATACAGGAAGGTCGTCACCGTGGAGTCTGCCAACCGGGTCAAGGATGTCCTTAACGAACTTCTTCATCTCCGGTCTGTCAGTGTTAACCTCAAGCTCCTTAGTGTCGTCGGCAGCATCCTTCCATGATGCAGGGATGTCAATCTTTACAACTTCCTTAGAGCCTCTGTCGATACCGTCGCAGTTAGCGTTAACGATAGCTTCACCCTTCTTTGAGAACTTAGCAACTACCTTCTCCTTCATGTAGCCGATTGCCTCGTCAACAGGGAGGATACCGCTGATGGTGAAGAATGCGGACTGAAGAATTGTGGATGCTCTACCCGGAAGTCCTACTTCCTCAGCAATTTTGATACCGTTGATTGTGTAGAGATTAATGTCGTTTTCTGCAATGTATCTCTTCATAGAAGCAGGCAGATTATCGTCCAACTCCTCAGGAGACCAAATGCAGTTGAGCAGGAATGTGCCACCCGGCAGCAAATCCTGTACCATATCATACTTGGTTACATAAGAAGGATTGTGGCAAGCGACAAAATTAGCCTTGTTGATAAGGTATGTAGATGTGATTGGTGAAGAACCAAAACGAAGATGAGATACAGTGATGCCACCGGACTTCTTTGAGTCGTAGAAGAAGTAGCCCTGTGCGTACATATCTGTGTGGTCACCGATAATCTTGATTGAGTCCTTGTTAGCACCTACTGTACCATCGGAGCCAAGACCCCAGAATTTACATGAGGTTGTGCCTGCAGGTGTAGTGTCAGGTGTCTCTGTAACAGGGAGGGAAAGATTAGTTACATCATCGTTGATGGATAAGGTAAATGTCTTCTTTGGCTCAGCTGCATTCATATTAGCATATACGCTGATGATATGAGCAGGAAGTGTATCCTTTGAGCCAAGGCCGTAACGACCGCCATATACAGGTACTGCATCAAATTTTGTGCCCTTGAGTGCAGCAACAACATCAAGATAAAGTGGCTCGCCCAGTGCACCGGGCTCCTTTGTTCTGTCGATAACGCTGATTGTCTTTACGCTATCGGGAATTACATTGATAAGATGCTCAACAGAGAACGGTCTGTAAAGGTGAACAGAAATCATACCCACCTTTTCGCCTCTGGCGTTGAGGTAATCAACTGTCTCCTTGATGGTGTCGCATACAGAACCCATAGCGATGAGTACGCGCTCTGCATCCTCTGCACCGTAGTAGTTGAAGAGCTTGTAATCTGTGCCAAGCTTTTCGTTAACCTTGTTCATGTACATCTCTGTAGCAGCAACAGCGTCGTTGTAATACTTGTTACAAGCCTCTCTGTGCTGGAAGAAGATGTCGCTGTTCTCTGCGGAACCACGAAGTACAGGACGTTCCGGATTAAGTGCTCTTGCACGGAAGTCAGCTACATCCTGCATATCAATCATATCGCGCAAGTCCTCGTAATCCCATACCTCAATCTTCTGTACCTCGTGGGAAGTACGGAAGCCATCGAAGAAGTGGAGATAAGGAACTCTGCTCTTTAGAGTAGAAAGGTGAGCAACTGCACCCAGGTCCATAACCTCCTGTACATTTGCAGAGCAAAGCATAGCGTAGCCGGTCTGACGGCATGCCATAACGTCACTGTGGTCACCAAAAATGTTAAGTGCGTGTGTACTTACACATCTAGCAGATACATGAATTACACTTGGGATTAACTCACCGGCAATCTTGTACATGTTAGGAATCATAAGGAGAAGACCTTGTGATGCTGTGTAGGTTGTGGTCAGGGCACCGGCAGAAAGTGAGCCGTGTACTGCACCTGCAGCACCTGCTTCGGACTCCAGCTCAGCAACCTTAACTGTTTGACCAAAAAGGTTTTTTACACCTCTTGCTGCCATAGCGTCAGTCTCTTCCGCCATTGGAGAAGATGGTGTAATTGGGTAGATACCAGCAACTTCTGTAAACGCATAGCTTACGTGAGCAGCAGCGCTGTTACCATCCATGGTTTTCTTTTGTCTTGCCATTGGATTTTCCTCCATAAATAATAATATACGATTTTGTGGTGTGGCGCTTGTCCCACACACCACTCATCATTATAACACCACTATAATGCAAATTCAACAATTATAATAAAAAAATATTAAGAAAATTATAGAAAAATGGTAGGACTTTTATCCTACCATTGATTACTGTATTCGATTTTCAATTTCTGTGCGAATTTTTGTTAGCTTTTTGCCGGTGGTTAGACCCAATTCTATGGTTACTACGCTGCCATCTCTCAGGTGAATTATTACCATCGAATACCTGTCAACAAAGTTTTTACGCAGACTTGCTTTTACATCTCGGCTGGTTTCCACTTTCTCTATATCTGTGTATTTGAACACGTTGTTGTCATCCACACTGTTGAATTCCAATTCGTTCTCTCGGAATATAACGCCGGTTTTAATTACATCCAATGTCAAAAATATAGCCAGCAGTAGTGCAAATATCATTATTATGCCAAAAACTATTGTCCATCCGTCGTAGCCCGTCTTGAATTTTTGTATTGCATATATTACATATCCGATGGTTGCAGCATCAAACGCTAATACGATAGCCAGTGTGATGGGGGATATGGTGCGAATTAACTTATTTTTCATATTCTCCTGCCTCAAATTTCTTTTTTATCGGACAATTTTTTGATGTGAATTCCTTGCCTTTTAGGTATTCCAGTATTCCTGCATCAGTTTTAAAATCAAAGGACAATCTGTACGAGTACAGAGCCTGTCTGTAGCGTCCATGCTCTGTGCCGTATTTACCGTCTCCTGCCAGGGGATGACCTATTGACGCCAGGTGGGCTCTTATCTGGTGTGTCCTGCCGGTTAGTAGGTCAACCTCAACAAGGCTCAGACCGTTTTTGTAGTCCAGCACGTTATATTTTGTCACTATCATTTTGCTGCCGTCGGTAGGCGTCTTAGTAACGGCGACCATATTTTTTTTCTCATTCTTGGTTAGGTAGCCTGTGATGGTGTCGGATTCTTTATCAAATTTGCCCTCTGCCACCATAAGGTAGTACTTGGATATTTCTCGGTCCTTTATTTTTTGACCCAGTATCTTCAGGGATTGGTAATTTTTTGCTCCGATTACTATTCCGCCGGTGTTTCTGTCAATGCGATTTGCCAGTGCAGGTGTAAAGGAATTTTCCTTTTCAGGGTCCCACTGATTACTTTCGTACAAATAGCGCTTCATACCGGATAACAGGGTGTTGACATATTCTTTCCCATCAGGGTGACAAAGTTGTCCAACTCCTTTATCCATCAGTATTATATTGTCGTCATCATATAGAATATTAAGGTTCTTTGGCGCAGACAAAAAGTCATAATGCACTGTCTTTTTTTGCAGCACATCATCGGGCAAATACAATTCAATTATATCGCCATATATGACAAGCTGTTCTGCTTTACACCTCTTTTTGTTTACCTTGATATTCTTTTTTCGTATTTCTTTGAACATCAGTGATTTTGGCAGGGTATCAAAGGTGGATAGTATCACCTTGTCCAGCCTTTTGCCTTCATCATTCTTGCCTACAACTATCTTTTTCATACTGGTATTATACAATGTTATTCCCATGATTACAACAAAATAATTGACGATTGTAGCTATTGATGATATTATCTTTATATGGATAATTTTTTGAGTACTATTGAGTTGAATAGTGGGTTAAGAGATAAGGTATCCCATATTTACCGTAATGACAAAAACAAAATAGAGCGTTTGGCAGACCGTTGTAATATAAATGGATTTTCCTGCCTTGCCGGGCAGAGAGATATTATCCGTTTGGCTGTGTGTATTCGTTATGCCGAAAAATACACTCTGCCTATGTATCAGTCCAAGGGAATTCCCATGTCTGTGTTTTATGACACTATGGAGGATATAAATATATGGTGTGGCAACAACCACAATAGAGGACTAAGGAATTATAATTGGATAAAGAATCATTTGGATTGTACATTGTTTAAGCTTGGCAGACTTCAGTTTCAGCTTTATACAGCCGGCAGTAAACTGCTTGACTATGACCATTTGCCGTACAATTACGGCGACAATGTGCTGAATATCCATATTCCGCAGGGCGAGCCGTTGGATTATAGCGCCTGTGTGGAAAGCATTAACAAGGCGAAGGCGTTTTTTGCTCAGTATTTTCCCGACTTTGACTACAGATTTATGCTGTGCGAAAGTTGGTTGTTGTTTGAGGACAACTATATGTTTATGGAGTCCGGTAGTAATATTTTGCAATTCCAGTCACTGTTTGAGATTGTGTTCTCGGCTCAGCAGGATTTTCAGGCTGTTGAGCGTATATTCGGCAAACGCCATTTGCTAAAGTCCAAATACCCAACAGACACCTCCCTTCGTCGCAGCGCTCTGGAATATATGAAGGCAGGTCATAAGATGGGTATGGGAATCGGCATTATTGACACCATTGACGAATATGAATAAAAATATCCCAACCGTAATGTAACGGCCGGGATGCTTTTTGTGTATTACAGTTTTCCCTTTGCCTCCATAACAGCCTTTGCCAGTTGGTCTGCACAAGAGGTTCCTTTCATTCCACAGGTGTTGCCTCTGAGCTTGTCGTTGATTTGGTCAGCGGTCATACCGTTTACTAATTTGCTGATTGCCTTTAGGTTGCCGTTGCAGCCACCCATAAATGCTATATCGGTTACGGTACCGTCTGTGCTTATATCAAAGCTGATTTGCATAGGGCATACGCCGTGAGGTGTGTAGCTATATTTCATAATAATGTCTCCTTTTTTTTGTATGATACTATTTTTTGTTGTTGGTGTCAATAAAGTATTGAAGAATATATAAAAGTTTGCTATTATATTCAGTAGAAATTTTGTGAGGTGCAGTATGCCGGAGTTTAAGGTAATTGAGGTTAATCAAAGCGTATATGCAGTAAATGATACAATAGCAGCCGAAACCAGGGAAAAGCTCAAGAGGGACAAAACCTTTATGATAAATCTTATGGCTTCTCCCGGTGCAGGCAAGACCACAACATTGTTACAGACGATAAAGATGCTGGATGGCAGGTACAGAATCGGCGTTATGGAGGCGGATATTGAGGCCACTGTGGATGCCGAGATTATGGAAAATGCCGGCATTCGCTCCATTCAGGTGCATACCGGTGGAGAGTGTGCTATGGATGCCGAGATGACGGCTCAGGCAATGCAGGAGTTTGATACTGCTGATTTGGACTTGCTTGTTATGGAGAATGTAGGAAATTTGGTTTGTCCTGCCGAGACTGATACAGGTGCATCCAAGAATGTGGCAATTTTATCCTACCCCGAGGGGGATGACAAGCCGCTTAAGTATCCGCTTATGTTCACTGTTTGTCACGCTGTATTAATTAATAAGATTGATACCGGGGAGTATTTTGACTTTGATGATGATGCTGTTGTAGAGCGTATTCATCGCCTCAATCCGGAGGCACAGGTGTTTTTTGTCAGTGCCAAAACCGGCGAGGGCTTTGAGCCTTGGATAAAGTGGTTGATTGACAATATCAACAGTTGGAACAAATAATATTGGGACTCTCTCTTTCATACAATTGATATGAAAGGGAGAGATTTTTTATGTTATCAGCACTATTATCCTTGCTTAGCGCAAACCTTGTTTATCTTATTCTTCACATCCAAAACGGCAACGGATTCCCACGGCCGCTGACCGGCAAGCAGGAGAGGGAACAGCTGGAGAGTATGGCTAACGGCGACCCCAACGCCAGGTCAATTTTGATTGAGCACAATCTTAGACTGGTGTCCCATATTGTGAAGAAATATTATAGCAAAACAAATGATACCGATGACCTAATATCCATTGGTACTATCGGATTAATAAAGGCTATAGATTCCTTTGATTACACAAAGGGAACCAGATTAGCTACTTATGCCGCTCGCTGTATTGAGAATGAGATGCTTATGCATTTTAGAAGTTTAAAGAAACAGGATAACGAAATGTTGTTGGGCGATACAATAGACACTGACAAGGACGGCAATCCGTTGACCTTTGAGGACATCATAAGTGACGATACAGACCTAGCTGATAATCTTGAAACCAAGGTGCGTTGGCAGAAGGTAAAGGAATATATCGAGCAAATGCCTGACAAAAGAGAACAGGAAATAATTGTACTGCGTTACGGGCTTAACAACAAAAAGCCTCTCACGCAACGGGAGGTTGCCGAGAGACTTAATATCAGTCGTTCTTATGTGTCCAGAATAGAAAAGAAGGTGTTGCAGGACATTTTTGATGCTTGTAAATAACTATGGCTGTAGTGCGTAGGTGAATACAATATCGTCGCCCTCGGATATTGTGTATCGGTCTGCGCTCACGCTTGGGAATGTGCCGTTGACCTTGTACTTCCATCCACTGGTTGCGCCGCAATCCTTTTCGTCAATATTGTTGATACCCACGATATATGTGCCGTAGCCGGTGCTTTTGGCGGTAAGCTTTACGCTGTTTGTTTTGCATGCCTCTTTTAGTGCATCATACACTGTGGCGTTGCCTTTTATTAGGTATGGATATTTTTCAATAATATAACCGTTCTTTGGTACATATTTGCTATGTCCGGCTTTAAGTTGATCCATGTTTGACAGCAGGACTGTACATTCCACCGTAACGGTACAGGCGTTGGCAGGCAGTGTGTTTTCCTCAGTTTTAGTGGTACTCGTATGGGTATCACTATTCTTTTTTGTAGTGGTTTTTTTTGTGGTTAGTGCAGGTGCAGTCTCATTAGCGTTGCCGGTAGTGCCTATGCTAACCGATATGGCAGGTGCAGTGGTTGTAGTTGTGGTGGTAGTAGTTGCAGTCGTTGTTGCAGTAGTGGATGTAGTTGTAACCTCCGGTGCTTCCGTGGTTGTAGTTGTGGTGGCTTCAATTGTGGTTGCAGGCTCGGTGCTTTCAGTTAGTTCGGCATCCCTGTTGCAACCAAAAAATGTCGCAATAATCATTACGGCAATTAGTATTGTGGATATGCTCGATTTGAAAATTCTGTTATTCAAAATCCTTCAGTTCCTTCTTCATAGCGTTATATGAGGTTGTTACTGCCTCATCACTGATGTTACAGCCCAGGGAGTAAATGGGCACCTTAGCAAACAACTCGTTAAGATTGTCCATCAGCCTATCCATGGCGGCAGCACCTAGTTTTCTTATAGTTTGGTTGAATATGTTGAATATGGCTTTGTTGGTTTCTGCCGGCTTAATCCAGTTGCTTTCGCTACGTTCCAAAAAGCAGATTCCGGCAAGAGGTACAACAGCCGGAGTGGAGTAGTCGTATTTTCCGCTCCAAGGTGTGCCGCAGGCATATACCCTGCCGTCAATAATACGGATTGCCGGCTTGTCGTCGTTCAGTATATACGCTCTGTCGCCAAAGTGCTTCAGCCATAGCTGTGTGTGGGTTGATTTGCCTGTGCCGCTGTCTGCAGAAAAAGCGTATGCGACGCCGTCCACAACTACACAGGAGCTATGCAGCAATATGCCATTGTGCCTGATTAGTTCGGTATAAAAGTCATTGCCGGTGAGCATGTATTCCCAGTCACCCTGATTCAACTCCGGATGTTCAGCCGCAGCGGTAGCTACTCTTTCCTTAGTAACATTTATATCAATATCGAATTGCTGGTTGGGGTCTTGATTTTTAGCAAGATACGGTACGGCCTGTTTTTCGGACCTGCCGCCGCAATTGTTCATCCTGACCTTTAGGCCGGCTATATCGTAAAAAGGCATAGTATGTCTCCTTTGTTAATTAACTCAATATATTATATCCTACTTTCGTTTTTCAGTCAATAATTATCTGCTTGCTATTTTTTTAATTTGGGTATTGAAATTCTATTCAATATAATGTATATTATTAATATTATTAAAAAGTGGGGTAGTTTATGGACACTATTAGCAGCAAAAACAATACTGTCATCAAGTATGCAAAGAAGCTACTCACCTCATCCAAGTTCAGGCGGGATAACTGTCAGTTTGTTCTGGAGGGTGCCAGGCTCTGCTTTGATGTTTTATGCTCTGACTACAGTGTGGATACTCTGCTGATTACTCAGCAGGTAATGGATAAGTATCCTAATCAGTCCGTCCAACTTGCCGGTGTGGCTCGGCATAGCTACATTATTACCCACGATATTGCCCAAAAATTAGGCGACACTGCCACCAGCCAGGGCGTGTTCGTTATTTGTGATATGATGGTTACTGCTGCCGGTTACGGCAATCGTATGGTTGCATTGGACAATGTTCAGGACCCTGCCAATGTGGGTGCCATTATTCGCACAGCCGAGGCTCTTGGTATTGACGGTGTTATAGTGTCAGGCGGCTGTGATATATATAACCCTAAGGCTTTGCGTGCTTCAATGGGTTCGGCACTGCGACTTAATATTGTTACCTGCGATGATTTGGCAGATACAATCACACAACTCAAGGCAGAGGGCTATGGCGCGTATGCCACAGTGCCCGACAGGAATGCTCGGCCAATTACCGATATAGATTTTGGCGATAAGGCTATTTGTGTTATCGGCAATGAGGCCAATGGTGTTAGCGTTGAGGTTATGGATGCTTGTGACAGTAGTATTACTATTCCTATGCCGGGCAGAGCAGAGAGTCTTAATGCCGGTGTAGCGGCCTCCATTACTATGTGGGAGATGATGAGATGACACAGGACCCTAGGTATTGGATATGGCTGCAACTGACCATGGGCTATCAGTTCGATGTTAATGAATTGATAGAACACTTTGGCTCGGCACAGGCTGTGTATAACAGTAGCCTCAAGGAACGTGCCGGGTGTGAATTGCTAAATAAAAAGAAAATAGAACGTATGGAATCCATCACTATAGATGATGCTGATGAGGTTGTGTATGCGTGCAGACAGAACAACTGGCAGATTATTGCCTATGACGACAACCGTTATCCCGACAGATTGAGGCATATTGATTGTCCTCCGGCGGTGCTGTATGTGGATGGCAGGCTACCCGATATGGATAGATATGTTGCTATTGGTATTGTGGGTACTCGGCATGCCTCACCCTACGCAATGACAGCTACCAGATTACTGTCCCGAGGTTTGGCAGAGTGCGGCGCGATTATCGTCAGTGGCGGTGCCTTGGGTGTGGATAGTGCAGGTCATCGAGGCGCTCTTGATTCCAAGGGAGTTACAGTTGCCGTATTAGGCTGTGGACTGGGCACCAGGTATCTTAGCAAAAATGATGATCTGCGTACCGAAATATCCCGCAGTGGGGCTGTGATTACCGAGTTTGTGCCATATACACAGGCCGGCAAGCATACATTCCCTATGCGCAACCGTATTATCAGTGGGTTGTGTAACGCTGTATTGGTTGGCGAGGCAGGTGAGCGCAGTGGCTCCATGATTACTGCCAATTATGCTATAGAGCAGGGCAGGGATGTATTTGTTTTACCATCTTCACTGCTTGACGATAGATTTCTCGGTTGCAATCGTCTGATAGACCAAGGTGCTATGATTGCCACCTCACCGGAGAGAATTTTGAGCTTGTATTCCGGTAGATACAGTACCTTGGACATTAGCAAAGCCAGGACTATAGCTCAGCTGAAAAACAGTATAGTATCCACCGGTGGCAAGGCAGTTCAGCTCCAACAGGAGCAGTACTCCTTTGATACCATTACCCGGGACAGGCATACTCGTGACCTGCGGCAACAGCAGGAGTTGTCCCTCAGTGGTAACGAAAAATCGGTGTTCGACGCTATGGGCGATGAGCCAATGTATATTGATGTTATCGCAAGCAAGGCAGGGGTTACAGTATCCAATGCACTGATTAGCATGACCCTGCTGGAAATGAAAAATCTTATTGTTGCCATGCCCGGCAAATTGTATAAGCGAAAGGAAAGTAGTATATGTCAAAGTTAGTTATTGTTGAGTCACCTGCAAAGGCAAAAAATATTAAGGGTTACTTGGGCAAGGGATATGATGTTATCGCATCCATGGGCCATGTCAGGGATTTGCCTGCATCACGACTCAGTGTTGATATTGACAACAACTTTGCCCCAAAGTATGAGATTATCCAGGGCAAGGAAAAGTTTGTTGAGGATTTAAGAAAAAAGGCAAGCAAGGCCGATTATGTTTATCTTGCAACTGACCCCGACCGTGAGGGAGAGGCTATCAGTTGGCACCTTGCTAATATTCTGGGCCTAAAAATGAGTGACCAAAACCGTGTTACCTTTAATGAAATTACAAAAACAGGTGTTGCCAACGGCATGAGCCATCCAAGACAAATTGATATTGATTTGGTTAACGCCCAGCAGGCAAGACGAATTCTGGACCGTCTTATCGGCTACAAGCTTTCACCATTCGTTAGCCAAAAAATCAGGCGTGGTCTTTCTGCCGGCAGAGTACAGTCCGTCGCTCTCAAGCTTGTTGTAGATAGAGAGAACGAGATTCGTGCCTTCAAGCCTGAGGAGTATTGGTCAATAGATGCCAAGTTTACCAACCCACCTGAGCGTAAGACTTTCAATGCCACCCTGGTTCAGGATAAGGACGGCAATAAGGTAGGCAACGAAAAAAATAAGATTCCTACCAAGGAACAGAGCGACAAAATACTTTCTGACCTGGAGAACGCAGAGTATGTTGTTAAGTCTGTCAAGAAAGGCACCAGAAAAAAGAATCCAACCCCTCCATTCATCACCTCCACTCTACAGCAGGAGGCCTCCCGTCGTCTGTCATTCCAAGCCAGGAGAACTATGAAGGCAGCTCAGGAGCTGTACGAAGGCGTTGATGTAAAGGGCATGGGCACCGTGGGTCTTATTACCTATATGCGTACCGACTCTCTTCGTATATCCGAGGAGGCTCGTGCAGCAGGTAATCAGTACATTCTCGATACTTATGGCGAAAAGTATATTCCGTCCAAGCCAAGATTTTATAAATCCCGTGGCAACGCACAGGACGGACACGAGGCAATCAGACCTTCTATGCCGAATGTTACTCCTCAGCAGGTTAAGGATTCGCTTACTACCGACCAGTACAAGATTTACAAGCTGGTTTGGGAGCGCTTTATTGCTTCTCTCATGGAGTCCTGTATGCAGGAAACCATGAAAATTGAGATTGAGGCAAACGGATACATTTTCAATGCAACAGGCTATACTGTTAAGTTTGACGGCTTTACCGCTTTGTATGAAGAAAAGACTGACGACGCCACCAAGTCCGGCGCCGAGTCCCCATTGCCCAAAATGGCAGAGGGAGATGTGTTGAAATTGAAGTCGATTCTCGGCAATCAACACTTTACTCAGCCACCGGCAAGATATACCGAGGCTTCATTAACTAAGGCTCTGGAGGAAAACGGAGTAGGCAGACCGTCAACCTATGTTACCATTACCACTACTATACTCTCCAAGGAATATGTTGTCCGTGAGGGCAAGCAGTTTGTTCCTACCGAACTGGGAGAGGCTGTTAATAATCTATTGGCAGAAAAAATACCTAATATCGTTAATGTAAAATACACCTCCAAAATGGAGGATGACCTGGACAAGATTGATTCCGGCGACAAGGATTATATTGACATGATTCGTCTGTACTATAACGATTTTGTTGACCCGTTGGAGAAAGCAAAAAAGGAGATGCAGGGCGTCAAGATTAAGCTCACCGAGGAGGAGACCGATGTGGTATGTGACAAGTGCGGTCGCAATATGGTAGTTAAGGTGGGTCGTTTCGGCAAGTTCCTTGCTTGTCCCGGATTTCCGGAGTGTCGCAACACCAAGCCACTTGTATTCAAGACCAGTGCCAAGTGTCCCCAGTGCGGCGGCGATGTTATAGAAAAGAAGACTAAGCGTGGCACACCGTTTTACGGATGCAGCAATTACCCCGATTGTAAGTTCTCCACATGGGACGCTCCCAGTGATGAGGTTTGTCCTAAATGCGGCAAATCATTGTTTAAGCGCAAGGGCAATGTGCTGTATTGCCCGGATACCGAGAATTGCGGCTTTACAAAGCCTGCCCCTCGCAAAAAGTAATGGCAGAATTTGTAGTAGTTGGCGCGGGACTGGCAGGCTGTGAGGCAGCCTGGCAGATTGCACAGTCAGGCAACAAGGTTACCTTGGTAGAAATGAAGCCACAGCAGCATTCTCCCGCCCATAAGAATGAAAATTTTGCCGAGCTGGTATGTTCCAATTCCCTAAAGGCATCACGCATAGACAGTGCAGCAGGCCTACTAAAAGAGGAAATGGCTCGACTGGGTTCATTGACCGTGCCTGTTGCCAGGGATTGTGCCGTACCGGCAGGCGGAGCGTTGGCAGTGGATAGAAATATTTTTTCTTCCACCGTAACAGAAAAAATAAAAAATCATCCAAACATCACTATAGAAAATCGTGTTTATGACACCATAGCACCTGCTGATGACCGTATATTGATTATCGCTACCGGCCCCTTAACCGATGGTAAACTAAGTGATGAGATTAAGGCCCTTTGCGGGGATTATCTGTCATTCTACGATGCCGCAGCACCTATTGTTACTGCAGACAGTGTGGATATGAGCCGTGCGTTTGGTGCATCAAGATACGACCGTGGCGGCGACAATGATTACATAAATTGTCCGTTCAATAAGGCTGAGTATGAGAATTTCATTAACGAACTCATCAACGCTCAGGGAGCGGTAGTCCACGATTTTGATGTGTATGAGGGATGTATGCCTATTGAGAAATTAGCCAAGAGAGGTATGGATGCCCCACGCTTCGGCCCTATGAAGCCGGTGGGATTGATTGACCCAAATACCGGACACAGACCTTGGGCTTGCGTTCAGCTGAGACGGGAGAACAGTCGCGGTACTATGTTCAATTTGGTTGGATTCCAAACCAATCTAAAGTTTGGGGAGCAAAAAAGAGTGTTCTCTATGATTCCCGGATTGGAGAATGCGGAGTTTGTACGCTATGGAGTTATGCACCGCAATTCATTTTTGGATTCGCCCAGGGTGCTTAACGGCGACTTTTCATTGAGGACTAATCCTAATATCTTTTTTGCCGGACAGATTACCGGCGTTGAGGGGTATATGGAGTCCGCAGCCTCCGGCATAATGGCAGGCAAAAATGCTGTTTTGCGCAGTCAGGGCAGGGACACTATCGTGCTGGATGAGCATACAATGATTGGTGCTCTGTCCCACTACATAAGTGACGAGACTGTCGGCAATTTTCAGCCAATGGGTGCTAATTTCGGTGTTTTGCCACCGATTGAGCCCAAGATTCGTGACAAGAGAGAAAGGTATATGGCGCTGGCACAAAAGTCACTGTCAATACTTGATAATTTGGTGATATAATGAAAATTATTGTTGATGCATTCGGTGGTGATAACGCCCCTTTGGAGATTATCAAGGGCGCTATGTTGGCCGTTGATGAATATGATATTGATGTCCTGCTGGTTGGCGATGAAAAGGAAATTGCCTCCTGCGTTAAGGACAACAATATACAACTAAAGAGGACAGAAATTGTCCACGCAACAGATGTTATTACTATGTGTGACGACGCTCGCTCAGTGCTGAAAGAAAAGAAAGATTCTTCTATGTCCGTAGGCTTTGCACTGCTTAACGAGGGCAGAGGCGACGCCTTTGTCAGTGCCGGCAATACCGGTGCCATTACTGTAGGTGCAACCTTGATTACCAAGAGGATAAAAGGGGTCAAGCGACCGGCAATCGCATCCATGATGCCCGGTGAGAACAATCCGTTTTTGCTGCTGGACTGCGGAGCCAATGCCCAATGCAAGCCGGAGTATCTGTACCAATTCGGTCAGTTAGGCAATCTGTATATACAGAATATCTACGGCATTGCTTCCCCAAGAGTTGCTTTGGCAAACAACGGCACTGAGGAGACCAAGGGAACTCAGGTTGTGCAGGAGGCATACAATTTGATGAAGAATGCACCTTACAACTTTGTTGGTAATATTGAGGGCAGGCAAATTCCATTTGGAGATGCCGATGTTGTTGTTGCCGACGGATTTACAGGTAATTTGGTGCTAAAGACATACGAGGGCGTTGCCAAGGTGCTGATGAACGGACTTAAGGAAGCGTTTTATAAGAATACATTGTCCAAACTTTCATACCTAGGTGTCAAGTCCGGCATTGATGATATGAAAAAGAAGTTTGATTACAAAGAATATGGCGGAGCAGTTATGCTGGGAGTCCAAAAGCCTGTTATCAAATCTCATGGCTCAGCAGATGCCCGCACTTTTAAGAACGCTATCAAGCAGGCTGTTATGTTTATTCGTACAGGATTGATAGACAAGATAGAAATTTCTTTGAGAGAAGCACAGGAATAATGGAATCACTGGAAACAAAAATTGAGTACAAATTTAATAATAAGGCTTTGCTCACCGAGGCATTGACTCATAGCAGTTATGCCAATGAGCGAGGCAATGTAATGAGTAACGAGCGTATGGAGTTCCTGGGGGATGCAGTGCTGAGCATTGTATCCGCAGAGTATCTGTACACTAAGTTCCCCCAAATGCCGGAGGGCAAGCTGTCAAAATTGCGTTCGTCACTGGTATGCACCCAGTCCCTGTCAGGATTTGCCAGGGAACTGTGTATCGGCGATTATCTCCGTCTTGGCAAGGGCGAAAAAGCGTCGGGTGGCGCTGACCGTGACTCCATACTTGAGGACGCATTTGAGGCAATTATCGCTGCCATCTACCTTGATGGCGGCATGGAAAATGCAAAGAATTTTATTTTGCGTTTTCTTGCCCGTGAGGTGGACGGACACAGCATTTCTTTCAAGGATTACAAGACCACTTTGCAGGAGGTAATCCAGCAGAATCCCGACGAGACCCTAAATTATGTTCTCGTTGGTGAGCACGGACCGGACCATGACAAGAGATTTGATGTTGAGGTACATCTTAACAGCAATGTTATCGGCCGAGGCACAGGCAGAAGCAAAAAGCAGGCAGAGCAGGAGGCAGCGAGGGAGGCTCTTTCGCTATTGGGTATATGAAAAAGGGTAATATCAGCATATTTGTACCCCATCAAGGTTGTCCCCAACAATGTTCATTTTGCAATCAGCATACCATTTCCGGAGTGACGCATCAGCCCACACCGGAGGATGTTGTGTCCGCTGTTGAGACTGCTCTTCGCCATAAGGGATATGAGTACGAAATTGCTTTTTTCGGCGGCTCCTTTACCGCTATTGACAGAGAATATATGGTGTCGCTGCTGGCGGCAGCCTCTCCTTATGTTAAGGACGGCAGGGTGCAGGGCATAAGAATCAGCACCCGACCTGATTGCATAGATGATGATGTGCTGAGCGTACTCAAGGAGTATGGAGTCACCTCTATCGAATTGGGAGCGCAGAGTATGGACGATGCCGTGCTTGAGGCTAATCGCAGAGGGCACACATCTCAGCAGGTGGCTGACGCCTCCAAGCTTATCAAATCTTATGGCTTTAGTTTAGGTTTACAGATGATGACCGGGCTATATACGGACACCGATGAGGGTGCGATAGCCACGGCCAAAAAAATAATTGACCTGCAACCGGATACTGTACGGATTTATCCCACCGTTGTGCTAAAGGGCACCCACCTTGCACAGCTGGTTGAGGACGAAATATACAAACCGCAGACAGTTGACGATGCGGCGGCATTGTGTACACAACTACTGCCCATGTTCGATTCTGCCGGCATAAAGGTTATTAGGCTGGGACTTCATTCCTCCCAGGATATAAAGAGGAATATGGTGGGCGGAGCATACCACGAGTCCTTTGGCGAGATTGTAAAATCCCGATTTATGCTCAACAAGATTTTGGCATTACCACCCGGCGACTATGAGGTTATGGTCAACTCCAAAAGTCTGTCCCAACTTAAAGGACAGCAAAAGCGTAATGTCTATTTTTGGATGGAAAACGGTTACAACATCAAAGTCACTGTAAACGACAGTGTTGATGTTGGTGAAATAAAAATTATTGAGAGATAATAGGTGTAATTTATGGTTCTTAGAACACTGGAGATGCAGGGATTCAAGTCATTCCCTGATAAAACAGAACTTAATTTTGGCAAGGGTATTACTGCTGTTGTAGGGCCTAACGGCTCGGGTAAGAGCAATATCAGCGACGCTGTTCGTTGGGTACTTGGCGAAACCAGTACCAAGTCCCTGCGTGGCTCAAAGATGGAGGATGTAATCTTTGGCGGTACCTCCAGTCGTAAGCCGCTTGGCTTTGCCCAGGTAGTACTGACATTGGATAATTCCGACGGTACCCTGAAGAATCACGGAGATATTGTTACCGTAACCCGTCGTTATTATCGTTCCGGCGAGAGCGAATACCGTATTGACGGCGAGACTGTGCGCCGTCGTGATATTCATGAGCTGTTTATGGACACAGGTCTGGGTGCCGACGGTTATTCTATCGTAGGACAGGGAAAGATTGACTCTATAATTTCTGCCAAGAATGAGGATAGGCGAGAGCTGTTTGAGGAGGCTGCGGGTATTTCCCGTTTTCGTCACAAGAGGCGTGATGCCGAGCGCAGACTGGAGCAGGCGCAGGAGAATCTTGTGCGTCTTTTGGACATTCTGGGCGAGTTGGAAAACCGTGTCGGACCACTTAAAACCCAGAGCGAAAAGGCAAAAAAATTCCTTACATACAGCGAAGAAAAAAAGTCTCTTGAGATTGGTGTATGGGTTAATAAAATCAACAAATTCACCGTAGAACTTCGTGAGCAGGAGCACAAGATTGACGCTGCCAACGCTTCCTATTCTGTTTGCGAAAAGGATTTGGCAGAGATTGAGAAAGAGGGCGAACGTATTGCCCAAATGATTGGCCAAATCAATATGGAGATTGAGCAGAGCAGAGCAGGCGCTTCCGGCTACGAGGAGGAGGCACTGCGTAAGGATGGCGAGATTAATGTACTCAATGCCACTCTTGCTCACAATGATGAGACTATTCAACGGCTTTTGCAGGATATTAGCCAAGCTGATGATGCAGGCTTGTCCATTGACCGTCAAATCGCCGATAAAGAGGAATTTGTTGCAGAAAATCAGGAGCGTATTGCCCAAAAGAAAGCTCTACTGGAGTCCGTTGCCGGTGAACTGACCATGCTCCAAAACGAGAATATCGAGATTTCTAACCGTAGTGTAGAACTTAATCAGGCTCTCACATCACTTACTCTGCAACTGTCTGATTGCAAGGTGAAGTGCTCTCAGGCATTGTCCTCAATAGAGGAGATACAGTCACGCAAGGGTACTATTGACGAGAACATTGCCACCTGCGATAGGGAGATTGAGTATGCTCAGTCCCAAAAGGCAGAAAGTGACGAGAACTTAAAGTTTATTGAGGAGCGTATAGCAGATTTTGAGAACTCGGTGGACGGTTATCGTATGAAGCTGGAGTCAAAAACAAAGGCTGCCGAGGACAAAAAAGAGCATTTAGACAAGCTGCAACGCCAACTGGACGAAAAAGAAGGAAAGGCTCGTATGCTATCCGATTTGGAGAAGAATATGGAGGGCTTTTCCGGTGCGGTAAAGGCTGTTATGAAGCAGGCAGAAAGCAAGGCTCTGTCAGGTATCCACGGCACATTGTCCCAGCTTATTACCGTTGACAATCAGTATTCTGTGGCTATCGAGGTTGCGTTGGGCGCCGCTATGCAGAATATCGTTGTTACTAACGAGAGTGACGCCAAGCGTGCCATTAACTACCTTAAGCAGAACAAGATTGGCCGTGCCACTTTCCAGCCCATATCTGCCGTAAAGCCCAGATATTTGGAAGAAAAGGATTTAGACGACAACTTTGGCTTTGTTGACATCGCCGACAATCTTGTTGAGTGCGACAGTCAATACAAAGACATTATCAGCAATTTGTTGGGCAGAGTAATTATTGTAGAGGATATTGACTGTGCCATTGGCATAGCAAAGAGATATAAAAATAAGTATAAAATAGTAACCCTGGACGGACAGGTTATGAACCCCGGTGGTTCTATGACCGGCGGCTCACAGCAGAAGGGTGCCGGTATTCTGTCCAGAGCCAATGTTATTGAGCAGCTAAAGGCAGAGGCTACTGACATCGCAGCAAAAATTGAGATTGCTAAGGCTGAGTATAAGACTGCGTTGGAGGCTGCCTCAAAGGCTGCTGCCGATATGCAGGGCGCTGACGCTGATTACCGTCAGGCAAGCGAAGAATTGATTCGTGCCCAGGGTGACGATAAACTGATTAGCGATAAGCTGAAGTCACTTACAGACCAACGCAATGCATTGCTTAGCGAAAAAGAGAATGCCGACGGTAGAATTATGTTGTTCCAAAAGGCAAATGACGACGCTGCTGTCCGGATGGCAGAGGTGCAGAACAGTATCACAAAAACCGAGGCAGAACTCAACGAGATTAGCGCAGGTGCAGAGGAGATTACTACTAAGCGAGAGAGTATTCGTCAGCGCACCGAGGAAATTAATCTTGAACTGGTGACACTGGCAAAGGATACAGAGGCTGCCAAGCTTAATATTGAGGAGCTTAATCTTCGCAGGTCAACTCAGTCCCAGCGTACCAAGACTATCAATGATGATATTGCTGAAATAAATAAACGAAGCGAGAATTTAAAGCTAACTATCGCCGACATTCAGGCACAGGCCGATGCTCTGCGTGCCAAGGCACAGGAGTCCCAGGGTGATATTCAGGGCAAAATTGAGGAGCGCAATCAGTTAGAAAAGCGTTCGGGTCAGCTTCGTAACGAAGAAAAGGATAAACTTAGCGATAAGGAAAAAATGAGTGCCGAGCTGGTTAGACTTGAGGAACGCAAAAATAATATGAAGCGTGAGTATGACGAACTGGGCGATATGCTGTTTGAACAGTATGAACTCACCAAGCCGGAGGCAGAGGCGCTGGGCATTGTAATTGAGGATATGACCGCCGCCAAGAAGAGACTCCATGAAATTAAGGTTGCCATAAAGGCGCTTGGCTCCGTCAATGTGGGCGCTATTGAGGAATACGCCGAGGTATCCGAGAGATATGAGTTCCTAAAGGAGCAAATCAGCGATATAGAAAAGTCAAAGTCAGAGCTCAACAAGATTATCGAGGATTTGACTGCCAGCATGAGCGAAAAGTTTATGGAGCAGTTCAACAAGATTAATGAACAGTTCAAGATTAGCTTTTGCGACTTTTTCGGAGGCGGCAAGGGCGAGCTGATATTGGAGGAGCCGGATAATTGTCTGGAATCCGCCATCGAAATTAAGATTCAGCCACCTGGCAAGTCGGTACAGAATATCAATCTGTTCTCCGGCGGTGAAAAGTCATTGGCAGCTATGGCATTGCTGTTTAGCGTACTTAAGGTAACACCGTCACCATTCTGTATTTATGATGAGGTTGAGGCCGCTCTTGATGATGTAAATGTGGAGCGATTTGCAAAATATATGCGAAAGATGACGGACAAAACTCAGTTTATCTCCATTACCCACCGTCGTGGTACTATGGAGGAGGCAGATGTTCTTTATGGCGTTACTATGCAGGAAAAGGGCGTATCAAAACTGCTGGAACTGCAATCTGCCGAGCTTGCAGCAAAAATGGGATTAGAGGACTAATTTATGGGATTATTTGATAAGTTAAGAAAAGGACTAAAAAAGACCAGGGACGAAGGATTGACCGCCCAGGTTGATGAGGTTATCGAGTCTTATGACGAGATTACTGACGAGCTTTTTGATGAACTGGAGGAGGTTCTCATTATGGGCGATGTTGGTATGCCGACCGCCCAGAGGGTTATCTCAGACCTTAAAGCGAAGATAGAGAACGACAAGATTACCTCAGTATCACAGGTTCGCGAGACAATGAAGGATATTGTTGCCGGCGTTGTATGGGGTGGTAGTTATTTGCGCCTGCGTACAAAACCGTCAATCATTCTGGTTATCGGCGTTAACGGAGTTGGCAAGACCACCACAATCGGCAAGCTTGCATTACGACTTAAGTCAATGGGTCGCTCTGTTATTCTCGGAGCGGCGGATACCTTCCGTGCTGCGGCGTCGGAGCAGTTAACCATTTGGGCTGACAGAGCCGATGTGCCCATCATTAAGCACGCCGAAGGTGCAGACCCTGCGGCAGTTGTGTACGACACAATTCAGGCTGCCAAGGCAAGAGGTACAGATGTTATTATTATTGACACAGCCGGCAGACTTCACAACAAGAAGAATCTTATGGACGAGCTTAACAAAATCAGCCGTGTTATAGACCGTGAATTGCCGGATGCCAGTAGGGAGACTCTGTTGGTACTGGATGCTACCACCGGCCAAAACGCAGTTAACCAGGCAAAGGATTTTAAGGAGGCTGCCGGTATCACCGGTATTATCCTTACAAAGTTGGACGGTACTGCTCGTGGCGGTGTAGTTCTTGCCATCAATAACGAACTTGATGTTCCTGTAAAATTTGTTGGCGTGGGCGAACAGATTGATGATTTGCAGCCCTTTGATGCCGAGGCGTTTGCAGCTGCTTTGTTTGATATGAAGCCTAACGGCAGTGACCTTGATGACATAGTAGATTTTATCGGAGAATATAAGAAAGATACCGACGAGGTACAGGAGTAATGGATTTTATTTTAGCAACCAATAATATGAAAAAATTGGCAGAAATGCAGCGTATTCTATCCCCGCTGGGTATCAATGTTGTCACTGCCAAAATGCTGGGCGTTTCTCTCCCCGATGTGGTCGAGGACGGCGATACCTTTGAGGCAAATGCCGAAATTAAGGCTAGGTCGGCTTGCAGTATTATGAATATGCCTGCCATCGCCGATGACAGTGGATTATGTGTTGATTATCTGGACGGTATGCCGGGTATCTATTCTGCCAGATTTGCCAATATTGAGGAGCATAACGGCGTCAATGTGGACAATGAGCAGAACGCAGACGATGAGGAAAACAATAACCTTTTACTTAAAAAATTAGAAGGCATTCCTATGGAACAACGCACAGCCTACTATGTTTGTGCCATTTGCTGCGTATTTCCCGATGGCAGAAAGATTGTTGTCAGAGGTGAGTGCCACGGTAATATCGGTTTTGAGCGTGACGGCAATGCCGGATTTGGCTACGACCCATTGTTCATCATCAACGGCAAGTCTTTTGGCAAGTATGAGGGTGCGGAGAAAGATAAGATTTCTCACCGCGGCAACGCGTTGAGAGCATTGGTTAAGGAATTGGAGAAGAATATATGACATCAAAAGAAAGAGCAGCCCTTAGAGCAAAGGCTAACCCACTTGAGCCGATTATCCAGATTGGCAAGGAGGGTATTACAGATAATCTTATTTCCCAGATTGATGATACTCTTGATACTCGTGAGCTCATCAAAATTCGTGTTCATTTGGAGACAGCACCTATGTCACCAAAGGAGTTTGCAAATCAGCTTGCACCAAAATTGGATGCTGAGGTTATCCAAGTTATCGGTGGTGTAATTGTGTTGTACAGAGAGGCTGATGAGGAACGCATTGCTGAAAAAAAGAAAAAGCGCGGTTCAGGTTTGGCAAAGGCTAAGGCAAAGAAAAAAGTAAAAATTAAGGGCCTGCGCCAAAGACAGAGAGAAAAGGAAGCAAAAAATCCCTATGCAGTCTATGACCGACTGAATAAGGATAAAAATAAGAAACCAAGCAGGACTAAGTAGCATGAATATCGGCATTTTTGGAGGTGCATTCAATCCTGTTCACAACGGGCATATTGCACTGGCAAAGCATTACATTCAGTCACTGAATTTGGACAAGCTAATATTGATTCCCACCGCCGACCCGCCCCACAAAAGCGGCGACAACCTTGTGGACGGTATTCATCGTGTGGCTATGCTACAGCTTGCAACCGCCGATATTGATTGTTGTACTGTCAGCACTATTGAGTTGGAGCGCAAGGGAAAAAGCTACTCCTACGACACTATTTGCCGCTTGAAGCAATTATATCCCAACGACAAGATGTATATGATTATCGGCTCTGACCAGTATTTCTATTTTCAAAATTGGTACAGGGCTGACGATATATTGGATATGGTAACAGTGGTAACTGCCGCCCGTGAGGACAATGAGTATGCCGGCTTAATAGAATACCGGGCGTTACATCCTAATATGAAAAACAGTATTGTGTCCAATTTTGATGTGTTGCAGGTATCCTCCACACAGATTAGGGACAGAATGGCGGCGGGGGAGAGTATTGATGATTTGGTGCCCTATTCGGTAAAAGAGTATATAAAGGAGCATGGGCTCTATGTATGACACAGATGAATATATTGAATTAATAAAAGGCAGACTATCCCACCATCGTTATCATCATAGTATGTGTGTTGCCGACAGAGCCGCAGAACTTGCAAAAAAGAATAACCTTGACCCACAAAAGGCTTATGTGGCAGGCATTCTTCATGATATAATGAAAGAGGAAGGTCTGGATTCACAACAAAAAATTATTGAGTCAACAGGTTATACTATGACTGCTGTGGAGCTTGCCAATCCAAATGTTTACCACCAGATGAGTGGTGCCGTTTATGTACGGGATGTGCTGGGTATTGATGACGAGGATATTGTGGGCGGTATCAGGTATCACACCACCGGCAGGGCAAATATGTCCTCCTTTGAGATGTTGATATATCTTGCCGACTTTACATCAGCAGACAGGGAATACCCCGATGTTGATATTATGAGAAAAAAGACAGACGCTGATTTTTTTGATGGTATGCTATATTCGTTGACATATACTATCACCAAATTGGCACAACAAAACAAGCAAATTCATCCTGACACCCTCCATTGCTACAACTGGGTGCTGGGCGTAAAGAATTTGTAGTGGAAAGGCTATGTGAATTAATATGGAAAATTATAGAGAAATAGTTGACATCGCTGTTAAGGCAATAGACAGCAAAAGAGGGGAGGACATCCAGGTAATTAAGGTTGCCGACATCACAGTTCTCACCGATTACTTTGTTATTGCAACAGCAAACTCAAACACTCAACTCAAGGCTATTGCCGACGAGGTAGAGTACAAGTTGTCCCGGGCAGGATACGAGCCACACCATGTTGAGGGTGAGCGAAGTGACTGGATATGTCTTGATTATGTTGGAGTTGTTGTCCATATTTTGCACCAGTCACAGAGAGGCTTTTATCAGATAGAGCGTCTGTGGGAGGACGGCGAAAAGGTGGATATTGACAACCTTATAATAAAGGAATAAAATACTAACTTAGTAAATCGCTTTTTGGAGGATATATTATGGATTATAATTATAAACAAATAGAATCTAAGTGGCAAAATATCTGGTATTCCCAAAACACCTTTGCTGCTAAAGAAAACAGTGACCAACCCAAGTTCTATTGCTTGGTTGAGTTCCCGTATCCGTCAGGACAGGGACTTCATGTAGGTCACCCCCGTTCTTATACAGCGCTGGATATTGTAGCACGAAAGAAGAGACTGGAGGGCTACAATGTACTCTACCCAATGGGTTGGGATGCATTCGGTCTCCCTACCGAAAATTTTGCTATCAAGAATCATATCCATCCGGCAGAGGTAACAAAAAATAATATTGCCCACTTCAAGTCACAGCTTCAGGCACTGGGATTCTCCTTTGACTGGAGCCGAGAAATTAACACAACAGACCCATCGTATTACAAGTGGACACAGTGGATTTTTCTTCAGTTGTTCAAGAAAGGCCTTGCTTACAAAAAAGAGATGGCAGTTAACTGGTGTACCTCCTGCAAGTGTGTGCTTGCTAATGAGGAAGTTGTTAACGGCGTTTGTGAGAGATGCGGCAGCGAGGTTATTCGTAAAAATCAGAGCCAGTGGATGCTAAAGATTACAGAGTATGCCGACAGGCTTGTTAAGGACCTCGATCAAGTTGATTTTATCGACAGAGTAAAGGTTCAGCAACGCAACTGGATAGGCCGCTCCACCGGTGCAGAGGTCGATTTTGGCACCACCCTGGGCGACACACTGACGGTATATACAACCAGACCTGACACTCTGTTTGGCGCAACATATATGGTTATCTCACCTGAGCATGAGCTTATCGAAAAGTGGGCAGACAAGATTACCAATCTTGACCAAGTGCGTGCATACCAGGACGAGGCCGCACACAAAAGCGATTTTGAGCGTACCGAATTGAATAAAGAGAAAACCGGTGTTAAGCTGGAGGGAGTTATGGGTATCAATCCCGTAAACGATACCGAGATTCCTATTTTTATTTCGGACTATGTACTTACATCATACGGCACAGGCGCTATTATGGCTGTTCCTGCCCATGATACTCGTGACTGGGAGTTCGCAAAGAAATTCGACTTGCCGATTATCGAGGTAGTTGCCGGCTCACAGGTAGGCGTAGAGAACGAAGCGTTTACCGATTGTGCTACCGGCATTATGACCAATTCATCATTCCTTACTGGTATGTCCGTAGAAGAAGCAAAAGTTGCAATTACTGACTGGCTTACTAAAGAGGGTAAGGGTCACCAAAAGGTTAATTTCAAACTTCGTGACTGGGTATTCTCCCGTCAGAGATATTGGGGCGAGCCGATTCCTATTGTTAAGTGTGACAAGTGTGGCTTTGTTCCACTGCCTGAGAGTGAGCTGCCACTGACATTGCCTAATGTTGAGTCCTATGAGCCTACAGATACCGGTGAGTCTCCACTGGCAAAGATGACGGATTGGGTTAACACCACTTGTCCTTGCTGTGGCGGTCCTGCTAAAAGAGAGACTGACACAATGCCACAGTGGGCAGGCTCCTCATGGTACTTTTTGCGTTATATGGACCCACACAATGATGATGCGCTTGTATCCAAGGAGGCTGTTAACTACTGGTCACCGGTGGATTGGTACAACGGTGGTATGGAGCATACCACTCTCCACCTACTGTATTCCAGATTTTGGCACAAGTTTTTGTATGATATTGGTGTTGTTCCTACTCCGGAGCCGTACCAAAAGCGTACATCCCACGGTATGATTCTCGGCGAGAACGGCGAAAAAATGAGTAAGTCCCGTGGCAATGTTGTTAATCCTGACGAGATTGTTGACCAGTACGGTGCAGACACAATGCGTCTTTATGAGATGTTTATTGGCGATTTTGAGAAGGCTGCTCCGTGGAACAGCGACTCAATAAAGGGATGCAAGAGATTTATTGAAAAGTTCTGGAACCTGCAGGAAAAGGTTGTTGACGGTGACCGATATTCATCAGAGCACGAGGCACTTATTCACAAGACTATCAAGAAAGTCACTGCAGATATTGACAACCTAAAGGCTAATACAGCCATTGCA
Organism: Eubacterium sp.; assembly: GCA_051881195.1. Classification (GTDB taxonomy): domain Bacteria; phylum Bacillota; class Clostridia; order Oscillospirales; family Acutalibacteraceae; genus Eubacterium_R. The sequence goes on from JBJEPK010000029.1 coordinate 44,934, forward strand.
TCTATGATGACTCTTGTAAATGAGTTTACCCAAAAGGGCTGTAACAAAGCAGAGCTTAAGACACTCACCATCCTCCTTAACCCATTCGCTCCTCATGTAACAGAGGAAATGTGGGATGTTATGAATTTTGGTGGTATGGTTAATGAGACTCAGTGGCCAAAATACGATGAGGCAAAGACTGTGGAAAACACTGTGGAGATTGTTCTTCAGGTTATGGGTAAGGTTCGTTCCCGTATGACTATCAGCGTTGATATGCCACAGGATGAGGTGATCGCCGCTGCCAAGGCTGACGAAAAGATTGCAGAACTCATTGCAGGCAAGACAATTCGCAAGGAAATCTATGTTCCCGGCAAGCTGGTAAATATTGTTGCCAACTAATTTATGTATTATAATTTTGGAGCACTCCATAGGGGGTGCTCTTGTTATTTGACTAAATTTGTCGAATATGGTATAATTATCGGCGTATTTGGAGGTGTAAGGTATGAAAAAAGCTTTGTCTTTACTAATGGCAATGGTTATGCTGTTGTCCACTGTTGGCGCCGGCGGCGTGGTGGCATATTCTGCAACCAGGATGTATGCTCAAGAAAAACTTGACCAAATCCAGACTATTACCGGTTTTGTTCCCGGCAAGAAGGCTATTGTTACCGGCAATTGTTATCTGTTTGTCAGCAAGGTATGCGAAAAGATGTATGGAGCAAAATATGACGGAGAGGGATTGTATGGTAACTATAAGAGCTACCACCATTCCGGAAACTATAAGACAGTAGCAACATATACAACCAAGGTTAAGACACCCACCTCCTCCACCATAGACGATATTAAGGATTTTTTTGTTAAGTATGCGTTGCCCGGTGACGTTATACACTATGGCACATTAACCAATTCCACCGGTAATACCAGCACCCACACCTTTATGGTATATAGCATAAATGATACCAGGCTTCGTTTGTATCATGCCAATTACCAAACTGTTGATTATGACAGTACCGATTGTCATGTTGATTCCCTGTACTGGAGCAGCTGGAAGAATAATCCAACCCAAAATGAGTACAACTCCAATGGCAGTATGTACTCCAATAATCGCTTGTTCTATAACAAAATGAAAGATAATGGCGTTGGCATCACTATTAACAGATATGTTAATTATGAGGATAAGTACATACCAACCAATGTTACCAAGCCGACTGTCACCGGCAAGCGTGTTAATTCCAGTACCATCAGGCTCAGTTGGGACAAAATTATGAGTGCCACTCGTTATAGAGTTCAGTACAAGCCTGCCGACGGCAAGTCATATACAACTGTAACTTCTGAGGCAAAGGATACTCAGTACACTATTTCGGGTCTTACTCCGGGAACAAAGTATTGCTTCAGAGTTTGCGCCAGAGTAGACGGAGTATGGCGGGATTACAGCAATGTATTAGAAAAAACGGCGCTTCCCCCACAGATGGCAAAGCTGACATATAGCCCGGCAAAGACGGGATTACGGCTCGATTGGGTACCATATAGTGACCTTGATGGTGTTATTGTATATCGCTCCACCAGTAGTACCGGCACATTCAAAAAACTAAAAACCGTTACAACAAAATCATCTACAGGCTGTATCGACACCACTGTAGAATACGGCAAAAAGTATTATTACAAGTTCAGACGATATGTTATGGTGAAAGGCAAAATGCATTATTCCACCTCCAAGCCTCTTGAGGCTACATATAGATTGGGCAAGCCACAGACGAAGTTTTACAGAGAGTCCACCACCTCCATGCGCTTTAAGTTTGTTGGCGATGGCGCTCAGGATGAATTTGTATATACTATCAAGGACTCAAAGGGCAATGTTGTCAAGTCCGGCACCACAAAGGAGACAAAAATTGTTCTCACCAAACTAAAGCTTGGCGAAACATATACATGTCGATTGCTTGAACGCAACAAGTTTGGCAAGAGCTATTACTCCGAGAGGTCATTTAGGCAAATGCCCGCCAGCAGTTCGAATATTGAAGTGTCCCAGACCTCATCGGGTATTTTAGTAAAGTATGCTACAGTTGATGATGTAACAGGCTATTATATTTATCGTTCCACCGGCAAGGACAGTGGTTACACTCGCGTGGGTGTGGTTGATTCCTGCGGCGTAAATAGTTTTTTGGACACAAATATTCAACTTAACACTACTTATTACTACAAGACAAAACGCTATGTAGTCAAGAACGGCACAACATATACCAGTAGTTTGTCCACCAATCCGTCCCAGGGTATTATGCTCAGCCTGGACAGTCCCGGCAATTTTGTGGTTACACGCAAGACTCCGACTTCTGTATCCCTCACCTGGAATGAGGTAAACAAGGCTACTTCTTATATCGTGTATTACAAGATTAGCGGCAAGGAGTGGCACGCTACCCAGCCAACAGAAGATACACATATTAATATCGGCGGCTTAACTACAGGCAAGAACTATGTGTTCCAGGTTTATGCTCGTAACCGTATCGGCGCCAGTGAGCCGTCGGTACAAAAGACCGTTCGTGTTCAGCCTCCACAGGTTAAGGGAGTAAGCCTTACTAACAAAAGCAGCGGCATAAAGATTAGTTGGACAAAGCAATCAGGTGTAAGTGGCTATCGCATATATCGCTCCACAAGCAAGACAAGTGGATATACTGCCGTTGCAACTGTTACTTCGGGCTCCACAACATCATATACCGATACCGGTGTAACTGTCGGCAAGCGCTATTATTACCGTGTGCGTAGCTATGTTAATGTTGGCGATAATAAGTGCTTTGGTAACAACTCTACACCTGTCTCAATAGTGTACAAAAAGTAATTGTCACATTTTTTTGCAATATTCGACAAAATTACTTGACAATTATGATTTTATCCTATATAATTACTGCGTTATAAAGATTAGGTATTGATATAACAAATACCCCTGACAAGAGTCGGAGGGAGGGAATATAATGAGCCAAGTAAAAGTTAAGGAAAACGAATCTCTTGATAGCGCACTCCGTAGATTCAAGCGCCAGACTTCTCGCGATGGTATCATCCAGGAAGTAAGAAAGAGAGAGCATTACGAGAAGCCGTCTGTTGCTCGTAAGAAGAAGAGCGAGGCAGCTCGCAAGAGAAAGTATAAGTAATAACAAAAAGCAGGTCGCTAGACCTGCTTTTGCTTTGCTCCTGCGTTTCAAAATACAATTTGACTATGATTTGTTTTTAGTATATAATCGAGGAGAGGTGTTAATTATGAAAAAATTGATTTCGATTTTGTTATGTTTTGTGATGCTGGTATCTGCTACAACCTGTATGCCAATGGTTTCTAGTGCAGCAGACAATACCGTAAGCATGCAAAAATTATATTCCGGAAAGCGTGTTAGTAAGCCTAAGATTACAGTTACAAGTGTAATTAACGGAAAAAATGTAAAATTGTCAACCAGCACAAAGAAAGCAAAGATTTATTACAAAACATCAAAAAACGGAAAGTATAAAAGATATACAAAACCTTTTAGATTAAAGAAAACAACTACTCTGTATGTTAGAGCAAAAAGAAGTCACTGGAAAACTAGCAGGACAGTTTCTAAAAAGATTGTTGTCACTAAGTTAAGTAGGCCTAATTCAAAGGTAACAGCATTATCTCCCAGCAAGATTAAGATTTCTTGGAACAGAATATCCGGCGCTGACGGATATTATATTTATCGTGCATATAGTATTGACGGAGAATATACATGCGTAAAGAAGATTACCGGTGGTTCCACTATATCGTGGACTAATAGCGGACTTAATCAGAATACTTGTTACTATTACAGAGTTCGCGCTTTTGCTTATGGTAAGGTTACCAGTGATAGTTACAGAAAGAGCGCAAAAACTCCAAAAATCTGGGGCCAGTTAGAAGATGCTAATATAGAAAAATTTTATGTTTCCGACCTTACCAGATATGAGGGCGAAGTGCTTGGTATGGAAAGCAGCGGCGGAATTGCGTATTTTATTTATTTCAATCCTATTAATAATGTTGAAGGGTACGAAATCGAGGAAGTATGGTCCAGCGGATATGAAAGGACTTATGATTTGTCAATATGCCCATCAAACGGAGTTTCAAATAATTGTATCATGATTATGGGACAGGAATTCCCAAGTTATATTACAATTACTCCTTACAGATACTACAACGATGAATTTCGCTATGGACCCAGCACACCCGTTCCGTTGGATGGTGTTTCTAGCAGTGGTAGCTTATATAGTGATGATTTTGAGAGTATGTTCTATTATAACTTTGGTGAATATCCGGATTTCAGTAGTTAGGAATAAAAGAACAGGTGCTTGCAATTTGCTTGCACTTGTTTTGCTTATGTGTTAAAATGAATTTGGTGATTTTATGAAGATATTAGTACTTAACGGTCCTAATCTAAATATGACAGGAATTAGGAAAAAGGATGTATATGGTGCCGAGACCTTAGACGATATTAACTGCCAACTCAAGGCTTACGGCGAGAGCAGGGGAGCGGAGATGTTTTTTTATCAGTCCAATCACGAGGGCGATATTATTGATGTTATTCATGCCAGCCGTAATGATTATGACGGTGTTGTAATCAATGCCGGCGCATATACTCACTATTCTTACGCTATTCGCGATGCTATCGAGGCTGTTCATGACTATACACCGTTTGTTGAGGTGCACATGAGCGACATCCACGCCAGAGAGGATTTTCGTAAAACAAGCGTAATCACCGATGTATGTGTAAAACAAATATCCGGCTTCGGCAAAGATAGTTACAAAATGGGTATTGATTTATTGGCAGAAATACTGTAAAATATATTGGTAATAATAAATATTATACATGGAGGTATAAATATGATTTCAGCAGGCGATTTTAGAAACGGCGTAACCTTTGAGGAGGATGGCAACGTACTTCAGGTTATCGAGTTTCAGCATGTAAAGCCGGGTAAGGGCGCTGCATTCGTTAGAACTAAGACTAAGAATGTAATTACCGGCTCAGTAGTAGAGAAGAGCTACAACCCATCATCCAAGTACCCAACTGCTTATATCGAAAGAAGAAATATGCAGTACTCCTACAACGATGACGGTATGTATTATTTTATGGACAACGAGACCTTCGAGATGGAGCCGGTTGCCGAGGCAGACCTTCCTGACAGCTTCAAGTTTGTTAAGGAAAATGAGGAGTGCAAGATTTTGTCCTACAAGGGCAAGGTGTTTGGCGTAGAGCCTCCTACCTTTGTTACTCTTGAGGTTACTCACACAGAGCCGGGTCTTAAGGGCAACACTGCCACCAACACACTCAAGCCGGCAACTGTAGAGACCGGTGCAGAGATTCGCGTTCCTTTGTTTATCAACGAGGGCGATATGATTCGTATTGATACTCGTACATGCGAGTATATGGAAAGAGCATAATTAAGAGAGGTATTTATTATGGAAACATCAGAGAGCTTGGGCTATCTTAAGGGTCTTATTGATGGCCTTGATATTGATGCAGACAGCAAAGAGGGCAAGGTATTCAACGCTATCGTTGACGTACTTTCAAATCTTACCGAGGACATCGAGGATATGACCGAAGGTCTTGAGCTCCTTGGCGAGCAGATTGATTCTGTTGACGAGGACCTTGCTGACCTTGAGGAATACGTATATGACGAATGTGATTGCGATTGTTGTTGCGATGACGAGGAGGACTTTGAGGTAGAATGTCCTTCTTGCGGCGAAATTATCGTCGTTGACGAGGACACAATTATGGAGGGCGATTTTGAGTGCCCTAATTGTGGCGAACACCTTGAGTTCGAGGTTGAGTTCGACGAGGACGAGGAAGATATTAAGGAATAATCCAAAAGATTTAGGAGTGTCCGATGACACTCCTTTTTTATTGTCTTATTTGTATGGATAAATCCAAAAAGAGTTTGGTATTGATTTTTTAGTATGATTCTTAAGATTTCGTAAGGTTTTGTTTAATTAATTGATAGCCTGTTTTATTTATGCTATTATTTCTGTGGTGATAATATGAGTGCGAAGATTTTATTAGTTGAAGATGATGCTTTTTTGCGTGACGGATTATGCGAGATGCTTAATAAAGAGGGCTACGGTGTTACTGCTGTATCTACTATTTCGGATGCAAGAAGCAGAATACCCGAAGGCTTTAATCTTGTTATCCTTGATGTTATGCTGCCGGACGGTAACGGTTTCGATTTTTGTTCGGAAATTCGTGAGAGCGGCAATAATATTCCTATTTTGTTTCTAACTGCTTGTGATGATGAAATACAAATTGTTCGTGGGCTTGATGCAGGTGCAGACGATTATGTTACAAAACCATTTAAGCTTTTGGAGCTTATGTCAAGAGTTCGTGCCCTGCTTCGTAGGAATGTAACTAATAGCATTATCCAAAGCTCTGACCTTGTTATTGATACAGGTAATATGACGGTTAAGAAAAACGGAGCCGTTATCTTTGTTACCAAAACCGAATTCCAGATTCTTTCTACTCTTATTCGCAATAACGGAATTATCGTGACTCGTTCTGTTCTCCTTCAGAGTATATGGGATGATGCAGGGGATTTCATTGACGACAACACATTAAGCGTTCACATTAGCCGACTTCGTGAAAAAATCGGTGCCCGGCATATCAAAACTATTCGTGGCGTTGGCTACAGATGGGAGGAGAGGCAGTGATACCCTATATTATAATCGTAGTTTTGGTTGTTGCCCTAATCATCGTATTTGTCAACAACAGAAAAATACATAAGGATGTTGACAGGCTGACTGACAGTATTGAGAATTTTATAAATAACGATACCCCTACCGAGTTCAGCACATCGGATACGCATTTTTCACGCCTGCAAAATGCTGTTAATGATTTGGAGGAGCTATACCATTTTGAGCAGAACAATACTGCTAAAAAATCAAAGCAAAATACAGAGTTTATCAGTGATGTTTCTCATCAGCTAAAAACTCCCCTTGCAGGAATGAAGCTCTATGTTGAAATGGAAAATGCCAATAATCCAAGTGAGCATACCGAAAAAGAGCTAATACTAATTGAAAAAATGGAGAACTTGATATATAAGCTGTTGCGACTGGAAAAAATCAAGAGCTATAGCTACACTATGGATTTTCAATTTGAGAGTATGGCTGAATTATCAAAGGAAATTGTTGACGAATTCAAGCCTATGTTCCCAAATAAGACCTATACTGTTATCGGTGATAGCAGGCTCCGTATGGATAAGGCCTGGATGTATGAGGCTATCGCAAATATTGTAAAAAACGCCAGCGAGCATACAGACGATAACGGCAAAATCGAAGTCACTATCGAGGATAGCGAAAAATCAACCAATATCTCTATCAAGGATAACGGTGGCGGCGTATCCAAGGAGGATTTACCAAGGCTGTTTAGCCGTTTTCACAGAACAGATAACGCAAATCCTAACAGTGCCGGTATCGGTCTTGCTATCACAAAGGCAATTATCGAAAAGCACCATGGAACAATTACTGCAGAAAATACAAAGGAAGGCTTGAACATAATCATCTGCCTACCTCATATTGACGGATATATTACTATTTAACAAAAAATCTTTACTAAATAACAGAAATATAGTATAATCATAAACGGAACAAATATGTTCCCTTGGAGCTATCTATAAACGGTAGGCGGTTAGTCC
>JBJEPK010000030.1:0-12462 GCA_051881195.1 Eubacterium sp.
GGGAATCTTGACCACATTAAGACCGTTAATAAATCCCCTGGGCTCGCCCAATGCAGTTATGTCTATGTCGTACTGGCACACATCGTCGGCGATTACAATATTCTTTATCACTACCGACGGTGACAGAGAACAGCCCACCCCTACATTGATAATCATATCCGGAGCAAATTTGTCTATCATGGCTTGGGCGCACAGGGCAGCATTCACCTTCCCCGGAGAACACTGAGCAACACACACCATAACATTGTGTATGGTACCCATAACATAATCCACGCCGGCAATATTGGTGACCGTGCCGTTGGTAATCTTGGATTTTATGGAATTGACCTCAACATCCATTGCGCCGATAATTCCTATCATACTACATCTTTCTCCTTAGATAACAAATATTTGCTTACAAATTGATATGCCGCCACGCCGATAATTGCTCCCAGTGTGTTGGCTATAACATCGTCAATATCCGGGTCTCCGTGGCAGGACAGGTACTGGTATATCTCCAAAGCAATGCTGGTGATAACAGGAATCACCAGTCCCATCAGGCTTTTGCGATTACGGACACAGCTGGCAACCAGCAGTCCGAACAGACCAAAAAACATTACATTACCCAGCAAATGAACATCTGCCATAAGGCTGTCTCCCAGATGGAACAGTACATTCAGTTCCCCACAAAACGGAATCAGGTTGGCATCCCGATACTCCATATCGCCCCGGCTTCGATTGATAAAAAACAAAAACAAAAAGCACAGGACAAACAGCCACATAGCTCCCTTGACAAAATGGGTATAAAACCGGTTGTAGCCGATATTACCGGTCTTAACCGACAGGCGGGCAACGGACGCCGTTACCAACACCGCCAGCAAGCACACGGCACAAAAAATGAAGTGATAATCATCGGTGATGTACTCAAAATGATGCAACACCCAATCCCTAAATAACCACCGATATATGATATAACTGATTACCACTGCAACGGACATATAGTGAGATACCTTGCCAGCGGTGAGCAAATCCTTATATATCAAATAATATGCCGCAGTAAACGCCACTCCCAGCAAAAAAACAATAGCAATATTGGGATATGTGTACCGATAGTCAATAAAGAAAATGCCGGACTGATAGGTCTTTTGGAAGCAGAACATAAGAAAAAATATGCCCAGGCTATATAGCGCTGTACCCCATTTTTTTGCCACTCTTGTTGTTGCCACAGGTATCACCCCCAACATATAGTGTCATTATATAATATAATCAAAATAAAAACAAGTTTTTGTTGACAAATAATATTGTTTTATAATATAATATCAAGGCTATTAGTGTTTCTATATGCAACTTCCTGTACTATACCGTACAGAGATTATAAAAGATTAAGACAAGTTTAGTCTTTGTGAATGGAGTGAAAAAAGAATGAAAAGAACTTTCCAGCCTAAGAAGAGACATGCGCAGAAGGTACATGGCTTCAGAAAGAGAATGTCTACCAAGAACGGTAGAAAGGTACTGGCTCGTCGCCGTGCTAAGGGAAGAAAGACTCTCTCTTACTAATCCCGGTTAGAGCATTATTGAGTCAAAAATGAGGAATGGTTTTGTGAATAGTCAAACCATAAAAGAAAACAAGGATTTTCGCAGGCTGTACTACCGAGGCAAAAGCAAGGCGTCCCCTGTGCTGGTAACCTACGCAATGAAGCGTAACGGCAGCGGATGTCGTACCGGCATCACCACCAGCAAGAAGATAGGCAACGCCGTAGCACGCAATCGCTCACGCAGAGTTATACGTGCCGCATACCGAGAGCTGAGCCACAGCATCAACGGCAGCTGGGACATTGTGTTCGTTGCCAGAACCGGAACATCCCGGGTCAAGATGCAGGAGGTACGCCGAGCAATGAGCGACCATCTACTGTCGCTGGGAGTCATCAATGAATTGGATAAAAAAGCAGATTAAGGCTGTACTGATTTTCCTTATCAAGACATACCGGCTGACCCTGTCGCCCAGGTTTGGGCACGGCTGCTGCCGATACACCCCAACCTGCTCACAGTATGCTATTGAGGCAATAGAGATACATGGCATAATCAAGGGCAGCCTGTTGGCTGTGCTGAGGATTATGAGGTGCAATCCTTTGTTCAAGGGTGGCTATGACCCCGTTCCCCCAAAAAAAGAAAGATAATAAAGAGGACACGAGATTATAATGTTTGACACATTGATAAACATGGCCGCCGTAAACAACGGTATGGCTATTTTTAAGCCCCTTTATTGGTTTTTTGGTAAATGTATGGAGGGCTTGCTGATAGTCTTTGACTACAAGTACTTCCTGGCATTGATTGTGTTTACCGTCGCCACTCGTCTGGTGCTGTTCCCTCTCAATATGAAGCAGCAAAAGACAATGGCCAAAACCACCAGAATGCAACCAAAAATCCAAAAAATTCAAAAGAAGTATGCAGGCTCTAACGACCCACGCGACCGCCAAAAAATGAACGAGGAAATGCAGGAGCTATATTCTCGCGAGGGACACAATCCCATGAATATGGGCTGTGGACCGATGATATTCCAGATGGTATTTCTGATGGGTATTATCGGTATCATCTACTACCCTATCGAGTACATCCTGGGCATCAAAATTACCGACAACAGCGAAGCTATCGCTGAGGCAATCGGTTTTACCACCAAGGGCGGCGCATCATACTTTCAGATTGACCTGCTCCAGAACTTTGCCAACTACAAGGCTACACTGATGGAGCAATTCCCCACCCTCTTTACAGAGGAAAAGGTACAAGCTATCGAGGCATACAAGAGCCACATGTACATCGGCTCACTGGATATGACCCAGACCCCACACTGGAAGGACGGACTTATCGTTATCATCCCGATTCTGTGTTTGGTGACATCCCTTGCCTCCACTGTACTGTCAACTATGATACAAAAGAAGACAAATCCTGCAGCAGCACAGCAGTCATCCCAAATGCTGATTATGATGTTGATGATGCCTTTCTTCTCATTCTACATTGCATTTAAGGTATCTGCAGCAGTAGGCTTCTACTGGATTATCTCCAACCTGGTTGCTATGGTACAACAGCTTGTTATGGCAAAATTCTTCCCACCTAAGCGCAACGTTGCCCGTGAAATGATAGAAAACACTATCCAACGACGCTCCCGTGAGGAAAGTATCAAAAAAGCTAATAAATAGCAAATCAGTACGGAGGATATATGATAAAAGAATTTATCGGTACCGGCAGGACCATCGAAGAGGCTACCGTCTCTGCGAAGACCGGACTTAATGCCCCACTGACAGCTGATGTTAAAATCGAGGTCGTAGAAATGCCAAAGAAGAAGTTTTTGGGCATCTTCGGTGGCACCGACGCCAAGGTTAAGGCAAGCTACGATGACGGCACTAAGGAAAAGAAGGCTCCAAAGAAAGCAAAGAAGCAGGAGCAAAAAAAGCAGAGCCAAAAGCCTGCACAAAAGAAGGAAGCCCCAAAGGCAGCAAAACCTACCCCAAAGGCAGAAAAAAAGACCGAACCAAAAAAGGAAAAGGACTTCCCACAGAATGTTGACCTTGAGGTTGCTAAGTCCTATCTTGCAAAGATTCTTGAGGGACTTAAGGTTGAGGGAGCTAAGATTGACGCCAAGTATGAGGACGGCGTAATCACAATGGACCTTGACTGTGACGACTGTGGTATCATCATCGGTCACCACGGTGACACACTGGACAGCATCCAGTACCTTATGTCACTTATTATGAAAAAGAATTCGGGAGGATATGTCAGAGTATCCATCAATGTAGGCGATTTTAGAGAAAAGCGCAACGAAACTCTGCAATCCCTTGCCAAGAAGCATGCTGCCTATGTACTACGCACCGGCAGAAGCTACAAGTTTGACCCAATGAATCCATACGAGCGCCGCATAATCCACACCACAGTACAGGAAATTGAGGGTGTTGAGTCTCGCTCGGTAGGTTACAATCAGGAAAGACGAGTTATCCTGGAGCCTACAGGCGGAGTTAAGCCACGCTCAAACGGCGGCAACCGCAGAGGCAGAGGCCCAAAGCCTGCTGCGCCCCAGGTTGACCCAAACAGAGAGCAAAAGGTTGACAGAGCAGATTTGCCTAAGTTCGGCAAAATCGAGGTTAATAAGGACTAACAAATGAATGGCGGACGGTTGGCGTTCGCCATTTTGTATTATTTTGAGGTAAAAAGATATGACACAGGGCACCACAATAGCCGCAATATCCACAGGCAACGCACCCGGTGGTATCGGCGTTATCAGAATCAGCGGCCCCAACGCAATATCCGTTGCCGAAAAGGTGTTCTCCCCCATGGACGGCTCGCAGTTGTCCGGTCTGGAGGGCTACAGAGCCAAGTACGGCACTGTAATAATTGACGGCAAAGGCAGTGACAACGGCGTTGCCCTGGTTTTTCGCGCTCCAAAAAGCTACACCGGTGAGGATGTGGTAGAAATATCCGTTCACGGCGGTATGCTGGTAGTGAACAAAACCTTGCAGGCCGTACTGGACGCCGGCGCCGTGCCGGCAGGTGCCGGAGAGTTTACCAAGCGTGCCTTCCTTAACGGAAAAATGGATTTGACCCAGGCAGAATCGGTGGCAGAGCTGATTAGCGCTCAGGGTGAGGAGGCAATGCGCGCCTCATATTCTGCACTGCAAGGCTCATTAAGTAAAAAAATCAATGATGTACTTGCCCGATTGCTGGACACATCGGCAGTAATGGCTGCGTGGGTGGACTACCCCGACGAAGAAATACAGGAGCTGGAGGAAGCACAACTAAAGGACACTCTTGCCGACTGTATTAATCAATTAAGCCACCTACTGTCAAATTACGACAACGGCCAAACCATCACCAACGGCGTGGATACTGCCATTGTGGGCAGACCCAATGTGGGCAAAAGCAGTCTTATGAATATGCTGGTGGGTAAGGAACGCAGTATCGTGACCCAAATTGAGGGTACCACCAGGGATGTAATCGAGGACAGCGTTACCCTGGGCGGTATTGTACTGCACCTGCGGGACACTGCCGGAATCAGAGACTCAGGCGATGTGGTGGAGAGCATCGGCATACGCCGTGCATACAAGGCACTGGAGGACGCCGGACTTATTATGGCGGTATTTGACGGCGGCGAAAGCCTGAACCAATACGACATTCGGCTGATAGAAAAATGCAAGGGCCGTACTGCCGTTGCCGTAATCAACAAATCCGACCTGAGGCAGAATATTGATATGGACATAATCAATTCTTCGTTCCGTAATGTGGTGACCGTCAGCGCAAAGGATGGCGACGGACTGGAGGAATTGAGTACCTGTGTTAAGGATATGCTGGGCATTGCGGACTTTGACTCCACTGCCCCAATGCTTGCCAACGCCAGACAGCGACAGAATTGCCAAAATGCGTTGGACTGTATAACCGAGGCAATGGACGGGGTGCAGATGGGTATAACCTACGACGCCATCAATGTTATGATTGACAGCGCCGCCGACCAACTGCTGTCATTAACAGGAAAAAAAGCAACCACCGAGGTTGTAAACAATATATTCAGTAAATTTTGTGTGGGAAAATAAATGGAATATTTTGCAGGCAAATATGATGTTATAGTAATAGGCGCAGGGCACGCCGGTATTGAGGCTGCCCTTGCTTCGGCACGCCTTGGAGTAAGTACAGCCGTGTTTACCATCAATCTGGACTGGGTGGGCAATATGCCCTGCAACCCCTCCATCGGCGGCACATCCAAGGGACATCTTGTGCGAGAGATTGACGCCCTGGGCGGCGAGATGGGTAGGGCGGCAGACAAATATTCCCTCCAATCCCGTATGCTGAATTTGGGCAAGGGACCTGCGGTGCACTCCCTTAGAGCGCAGATTGACCGCAGAGAATACTCTGCCGGTATGAAGCACACCCTGGAGCTTACCGAAAATCTGGATATTCGCCAGGGCGAAATCGTGGATATATATAAGGAAAATAATATATGGTATGTCAAAACCAGGCTTGAGGCAGTATTTTCTGCCAAGGCGGTGATTATTGCCACAGGCACATTCCTGGGCGGCAGAGTGTATATCGGCGATGTTTCCTATGAATCGGGACCGGACGGTATGTTCCCTGCCAAGGAATTGGCACAGGCGCTGAAAAAGCTGAACATCCCCCTGCGCAGATTCAAGACAGGTACTCCCTCTCGAGTTAACCGTCGCAGCGTTAACTTTGACGGTCTGGAGGTGCAGGAGGGCGACGAGCACACTGTTGCATTCTCCTTTGACACCGCTACTCCTCCAAAGAATGTGGTCAACTGCCACATTACATATACCAACGACAGGACAAAACAAATAATACTGGACAATCTCCATCGCAGCCCAATGTATAGTGGAAAAATTGAGGGCAAGGGGCCTCGCTACTGCCCCAGCTTTGAGGACAAAATCGTACGATTTGCCGATAAGGAGAGGCACCAGCTGTTCATTGAGCCCTGCGGCCTCAATACCGAGGAGCTGTACCTACAGGGATTGTCCTCCTCTTTGCCGGAGGATGTGCAGCTGGACTTTATCCACACCATACCGGGACTGGAGAACGCACAGGTTATGCGTGCCGCATACGCCATCGAGTACGATTGCGTGGACCCCACTGCCCTAAAAGCGACTCTGGAGTTCAACGATATTGAGGGGCTCTTTGGAGCAGGCCAGTTCAACGGCTCCAGCGGATATGAGGAGGCGGCGGCGCAGGGTCTGATTGCCGGAATTAACGCCGCACGCAAGGTGCAGGGCAAGGAGCAAATCATCCTGGACCGCGGTGGCTCATATATCGGCACCCTGATTGACGACCTGGTAACCAAGGGCTGCACCGACCCCTACCGAATGATGACCTCCCGCAGCGAGTACCGGCTTGTGCTCCGTCAGGACAACGCCGACGCCCGGCTGACCCCGTTGGGTCACGAAATCGGGCTGATAAGTGACGAAAGATACGCTCGTTTCTGTGAAAAGCAGGAGCTGATTCGCAAGGAATTAAGGCGTGTAACAAACCTTTCCATTCCCCTGACGGCGGAATTGCAGGACATACTTGTGGCAAAGGGCACAGCCCCGGTAAAAACGGGACTAAAAATGATAGAACTCCTGCGCCGACCACAGATTACCTACGCCGACCTTGCTCCCCTTGATGTGGACAGACCCCAACTGCCGGCTGAAGTATTTGAGCAGGTAGAGATTACCATAAAATATGAGGGATATATCAAGAAGCAAGAGGCTCAAATCAAGGAAATGCGCCGAATTGAGTCCAAAAAAATCCCCGACGATATAGATTACACCCAACTGAAGGGTCTGCGGCTGGAGGCTATGGAAAAGTTGAGCCGCATCAGGCCCCAAAACCTGGGACAAGCCAGTCGAATCAGTGGTGTAAACCCTGCGGACATCACCGCACTTAACATAATTTTGGAGTCGTTATGATAAATAAAGAACTGTTACGCAACCAATCAGCCGATTTTGGCGTTGGGCTGAACGAGACAGCCCTAGATAGATTCGATATTTATGCCAAGCTGCTGGTTGATTGGAACGAAAAAATGAATCTTACCGGCATTACCGCTCCTGATGAGATAGTGACAAAGCACTTTGTGGACAGCCTGGCCGTCAGTAGGCACTGCGATTTGAAGGCAGATATAAGACTGGTAGATGTTGGCACAGGGGCCGGTTTTCCGTCGATACCTCTTTTGATAGCGAATCCTCATATCAACGCTGTGCTTATCGACTCGTTGGCAAAGCGGCTGAGCTTTTTGCAGGCAGTACTGGATGAGTGCGGATTGAAGGCCACCTTAATACACGGCAGAGCCGAGGAATTGGGCAAGGACCCCAGTTTGCGTGAAACATTTGATATTGCTACTGCCAGAGCTGTTGCTCCCATGAATATGCTTGCAGAATACTGCCTCCCCTTTGTAAAAATCGGTGGCAGTCTGATAGCGCTCAAGGGCAGTGACGACGACGTTACACCGGCTGCAGCGGCCATTGCCACCCTAGGGGGCGAAATTGCACACCTGGATAGCTACAATCTGCCCAACGGAGACGGCAGAAGTGTGGCCGTGGTAAATAAAATATCGCAAACTCCGACAAAATATCCACGAAAGAACAAAAAAATTACCACCCAGCCCCTATAATAATGTAATATATTGTCAAATAAAAAGGATTTTCCACGATGGGAAATCCTTTATTTTTGTTCTAAACTGTGGTACTATTGTGTTACGGAAAGGATGAAACCAATGCGAGACATAAGCCGGATACCTACCGAAAGGCTATTGCCCAATCCATACCAGCCTCGACATAAGTTCGATAGCGAAGAAATGCTGGAACTAGCTGATTCTATAAAAGAAAACGGCATACTTCAGCCTTTGCTGATAAGACGAATAAACAACAGCGAATACTACGAGGTAATTGCCGGAGAGCGCAGACTAAGGGGAGCAATTCTGGCTAATATGCAAACAGTACCCTGCGTGGTGCTGGAATGTGACACAGAGAACAGCGCAATGATTTCCATTTTGGAGAACATACAACGCAGTGACCTGACATTCTTTGAGGAGGCAACTGCACTGGGTCAGCTGGTGAATCACTTTGGATTATCCCAAGGCGAGGTGGCAAAAAGGCTGGGCAAAAGCCAATCAGCGTTGTCCAACAAGCTTAGACTGCTAAAATTACCACCGGATGTGCGATATTTTATCGAATCCCACGGTCTTACAGAAAGGCATGCGAGAGCATTGCTAAGTCTCCAAACAGAACAAGATATATGGTCTGTGCTCAACATAGTGGTAGAAAAAGCACTAAATGTAGACCAGACAGAAAAATTCATTGCCTCCATGCAGGACAAGGCCCCAAAGGTGCGAAAAAACACACCAACAATTTACAAGGATTTACGCATATTTATAAACACAGTCAATAAGGCAATAAAAACAATGAAAGCGTCGGGAATTGATGCTATATCCGACAAAACAGAAACAGATGATTACATCGAATTTCATGTAAGAATACCAAAGAACAATAATACAGTTACACCATTAAAGGTGCTAAACACAAATCAGGCTTAAAACGGGCAACCGTTTTAAACATATTCTCCTCTTTTCATCACGCGGGACGGACAGGCTTACGCTTGTCCGTCTTGCGTTTTTTATGTTTCACGTGAAACAACACAAGATATTGTGGTGAATGATTAACCCATACATATTCCGGCAAAAAAGTCTCCAATGTTTCATGTGAAACACTTGATAAACGCTGATGATGGGTGTATAATATCTATATTAATAAAACGAGGTGAAACATGGGCAAGACAGTTGCAATATTCAACCAAAAAGGCGGCGTAGGAAAAACCACCACCTGCGTAAACATGGCGGCCGCCCTGGGTGCAAAGGGAAAGAAAACCCTGTTGATAGATGTTGACCCCCAGGGCAACTCAACATCCGGTGTGGGTGTTGACAAAAGCGAGGTTTACGCATCTACCTACGATATGCTGATAAATGACACATCTGCTCGTGCAATAATGATAGAGACAGAGTTCAAAAATCTGTTCTTACTGCCGGCAAATATGAATTTGGCCGGTGCCGAGCTGGAGCTGGGCGAAAAAGAAGACCGTAACAGCGTACTCAAAAGAGCCATCGCGTCCCTGCGTATGGAATTTGATTACATTGTTATTGACTGTCCACCCAGCTTGGGTCTGCTGTCCATCAATGCTTTGGTGGCGGCGGACACGCTGATAGTACCGCTGCAGTGCGAATACTATGCGCTGGAGGGTCTCAGCCAGTTGGTGTCCACTGTCAGGACTATTAAGCAGCACTATAACGAGCATTTGGAGCTGGAGGGCGTGCTATTTACTATGTACGACAGCAGACTAAAGCTAACCCAACAGGTAATTGACGAGGTTAACAAATATTTTCCTAACAAGCCATACAGGACTATGATACCAAGGTCCGTCAAGATTGCCGAGGCACCATCCTTTGGCCAACCGGTAATCTATTACGAAAAGTACTCTAAGCCATCCTTTGCGTACAAAAAATTCGTAGACGAGTTCCTAAAGGCGCAATAGTTTCAACTAAACATATATTACACACAGGAGGACAATATGGCAAAAAAGCAATCAGGACTGGGTAAGGGACTGGGAGCACTAATGCTGGAAAACAAGATGGACGATATGACATCCACCAGCACTCTCAGCATAAACGAAATTATCCCTAACAAGGACCAGCCGCGAAAAACTTTTGACCGGGGTGCGTTGGAGGAGCTGGCAGATTCCATACGTCAGCACGGCGTACTGCAACCACTGCTGGTTAGACCGCTGACAACGGGCGGTTATCAGCTGGTAGCCGGCGAGCGCAGATGGAGAGCCTCCCGACTTGCCGAGCTAAAGGAAGTTCCTGTAATCATCAAGGAATTGTCCGATACCGAGGCTATGGAGATAGCCATTATCGAGAACCTACAGCGTGAGGACCTGAATCCGATAGAAGAGGCAGAGGGTCTGCAGGCGTTAATTGACAAATGCGGCTTCACTCAGGAGGAGGTTGCCACCTCGGTGGGCAAGTCCAGACCGGCTATTACTAACTCACTGCGGCTGCTCCGTCTGCCGGAAAATGTCAGGGAAATGACCAAAAACGGCGACATCAGCGCCGGCCACGCCAGAGCATTGCTGTCCTTTGACTCACCTGCATTGATTCAAGAGATAGCAGACCAAATTGTTTCAAAGAAACTTACAGTCCGTGATGTAGAAAAACTGGCAAAGCGCCCGCTGACAGAGACACAACAGACGCCGCGCAAGGCTCGTCGCAGGGATTCAATCTACGACGAGGTGGAATTGGCACTGACCGAAACCCTTGGCAGAAAGGTCAAGGTATATAACGGCCGAAGCAAGGGCACACTGGAGATTGAGTTCTACTCCCTTGACGACCTAAAGAACATAGCAAACCAAATAGGAGGATAAATCATGCTGGATATTAAATTTGTAAGAGAAAACCCGGAGGTAGTAAAAGAGAACATCAAAAAGAAGTTCCAGGACAAAAAACTGCCGCTGGTTGACGAAGTAATCGCACTTGACGAGGAAAGACGCCGGGTAATATCCCAAGCAGACACCCTGCGTGCCAACCGTAACAAAATCTCAAAGGAAATCGGCGCGCTGATGGCTCAGGGCAAAAGGGAAGAGGGTATGGCTCTCAAAGAGCAGGTTACCAAGGATGCCAGGGAGCTTGAGGAATTGGCTAAGCGTGAAACCCAACTTAATGAGGAAGTAACAAAGCGCATGATGATGATTCCCAACATCATCGACGACTCCGTGCCAATCGGCAAGGACGACAGCGAAAATGTGGAGGTACAGCGCTATGGCGAGCCGGTGGTTCCCGACTACGAAATCCCGTACCACACCGATATTATGGAGACCTTTGACGGCATCGACCTGGAGGCGGCCGGCAGAGTGGCAGGCAACGGCTTTTACTATCTTATGGGCGACATCGCCCGTCTGCACAGCGCAGTAATCAGCTATGCCCGTGACTTTATGATTGACCGTGGATTCACATATGTTGTGCCACCGTTTATGATTCGCTCCCATGTTGTTACCGGTGTAATGAGCTTTGAAGAAATGGACGCCATGATGTACAAGATTGAGGGCGAGGATTTGTACCTAATCGGCACCAGCGAACATTCTATGATAGGCAAGTTTATCGACACCATCACACCGGAGGACAAGCTGCCAATGACTCTCACCTCTTATTCACCTTGCTTCCGTAAGGAAAAGGGTGCTCACGGTATAGAGGAGCGTGGTGTATATCGTATCCACCAATTTGAAAAGCAGGAGATGGTTGTTGTCTGCAAGCCGGAGGAAAGCCCATACTGGTTTGATAAGCTGTGGCAGAACACCGTTGACCTGTTCCGTACTCTAGATATTCCGGTACGAACACTGGAGTGTTGCTCCGGCGATTTGGCCGACCTAAAGGTAAAGTCGGTTGACGTTGAGGCATGGTCCCCAAGACAAAAGAAGTACTTTGAGGTTGGCTCTTGCTCCAACCTAACCGACGCCCAGGCTCGCCGACTGAAAATCAGAGTAAAAGGGGAGAAGGGCAACTACCTTGCCCATACCCTCAACAACACCGTTGTTGCTCCCCCTCGTATGCTGATTGCATTCCTGGAGAACAACCTGCAGGCAGACGGCACAGTAACAATCCCCGGGGCACTTCACCCGTATATGGGCGGTATGGACAAGCTTGTACCAAAAAAGTAAGTAAACAGCAAAACTGCTCTCCTTGTTAATCAGGGGAGCTGTTTTTTGTATTTGCCTCCCTTGTGTAAAGGGAGGGGGACACAGTTCGCCCCTACGGTAGTTGTAATATTTTGATTGTCGTTTCATTTATACTATAATCGTAAGGGCGATTTGCAATCGCCTCTGTGCGCAGCACTCTATTAAGGCTCCCCTTATTATGTAATTAAGGGGAGCTGTCGCATTTTATGCGACTGAGGGGATAAAAGGTGAGTT
>JBJEPK010000031.1:0-51003 GCA_051881195.1 Eubacterium sp.
GCTGTTTTAGGTGAGAGAACCAGTCGTGAATTGGTACGAGACGGCGCCGACCGGGCTTCTGTTATTGCTGTATTTGACGATATAAATGAAGATGTAAAGAAAAAACTAGATGAGTATGACATTGATTACGACGATTCAGTGGTACTAACCCGCAAAATTTCCGACAAAGGAAAAACCAGCTGTCGTATTAATGGAGTACCTTGTACGGTTGCTATGCTGCACAGTTTGGGAGAAATGTTAGTTAATATTCACGGTCAGCATGATTCTCAAGCACTTTTTAATCCTGATTACCACTATAAATTTGTTGACATGTATTGTGACAACAAGGATACTTTTGCTGACTATATTACCAAGTTCAAAAGATTGGTGGCTATTCGTAAGCGACTTAAAGCGTTGACCATGGATGCAGACAGTAAGGATAAACAGTTGGAACTACTTAATTACCAAATTGATGAGTTGTCCCGGGCTGACATCAAGATTGGCGAGAGAGATGAGTTGAAGCAAAGAAAGAATTTGATTCTTAACGCCCAAAATATTATCGAATTTATAAATACTGCTTTAGCTTCTATAAACGGTGATGAGTATAACAACGGAGTTTTTGCTACCATTTCCACCTTGTCCGCAGAGTCCAATACCTACAAATCTGTTGATGAGCAAATGAATAATATTAATTTATCATTTGAAAAAATTGGTGATGATATTGAGGAGTTAAAGGACCTCCTTTCATCAAAATTGCAATCGGTTGAATTTGATGAGCAGGAGTTACAGTTGATTGATGATAGATTGGATATGTACTATCACTTCTCTACAAAGTACGGCGATACCGAGGAGCAAATGCTGGAGTATCTGCAAGATGCTATCGCACAGCGTGACGCTATTAACAACTCTGATGAAGAGCTTGAGCGACTTAATGCAGAATACGACCAGGCATACAATGATACTGTTAAAGCTGCCGAATCCCTGACTGCTGTCAGAAAATCAGCTTCACAAAAATTGGAGCAGGAAATCAAGGAGCAGCTTGAGTTCCTTGATATGCCCAAAATAAAGTTTATTGTTGATTTTCAACAGGGTAATTTGTCATCCACCGGTTGTGACAGGATTGAATTTTTAATTTCTACTAATCCGGGAGAACCGCCTAAACCCCTTGCAAAGATAGCTTCCGGCGGTGAGTTGTCACGAATTATGTTAGCAATTAAGAATATAATTGCTCGTCACGATATTGTAGATACGCTTATTTTTGACGAAATTGATACCGGTGTCAGCGGTATGGCCAGCCACAAAATCGGACTTAAACTCAGTTCTGTAAGTGAGCATATACAGGTAATATGTGTTACACATTCTGCACAGATTGCATCAGTTGCGGATACACATTTTTTGATAAAAAAGCAGTTCCTTAATGACCGTACCTATACCAGCGTTAAGCCCCTTGATTATGAAGAGCGCAAGTACGAGCTGGCAAGAATTATGGGTGGCATTAACATAACCGATACAATGCTCAGGTCTGCTGAGGAGTTATTGAATAGCAAATAATTTAGGAGGATATATAATGGGAGTTTATGAAGAACTTGTTGAGCGTGGACTTATCGCTCAAGTAACAGATGAGGACCAAATCAGGGACCTTGTAAATAACGGAAAGGCAGTGTTCTATATTGGTTTTGACCCAACTGCCGATTCTCTTCATGTAGGCCATTTTATGGCTCTAACATTGATGAAAAGATTGCAGGAAGCAGGTAACAAGCCTATCGCCCTTATTGGTGGTGGTACTGCTATGATTGGTGACCCATCCGGCAGAACAGATATGCGCCAGATGATGACAAAGGAGACAATTCAGCATAACTGCGAGTGCTTCAAAAAGCAGATGTCTAGATTCATTGACTTCGGCGAAGACAAGGCGATTATGGTAAACAATGCCGATTGGCTGCTGGACCTGAACTACATTGAGGTATTGCGTGAGGTAGGTGCATGCTTTAGTGTTAACAGAATGTTAGCAGCCGAGTGCTACAAACAGAGAATGGAGAAGGGCTTGTCTTTTCTCGAATTCAACTATATGATTATGCAGTCTTATGACTTCTACGCTCTGTACCAAAAATATGGATGCAATCTCCAATTCGGTGGTGATGACCAGTGGAGCAATATGATTGGTGGTATGGAGCTTATTCGCAGAAAACTGGGTAAGGATGCAAACGCTATGACTATTACTCTCCTTACTAACAGCGAGGGTAAAAAAATGGGCAAGACCCAAAAAGGAGCTGTTTGGCTTGATGCAGAAAAGACAACTCCTTATGAGTTTTATCAGTACTGGCGTAATGTTGATGACGGTGACGTTATCAAGTGTATGAAGTTGCTCACATTTATCCCAATGGACGAGATTAACGAATATGCAAAGCTTGAGGGCGCTGATATAAATAAGGCTAAGGAAGCACTGGCTTTTTCACTTACTACCTTAGTTCACGGTGAGGATGAGGCTATTAAGGCTCAAACTGCCGCAAAGGCTTTGTTTGCCGGTGGCAGTGACGACTCCAATATGCCATCCACTGTTATTGAGGACGCAGATCTTCAGGACGAAAAAATCAGCATTCTCGCAATGATGATTAAGGCAAATATGATTAAGTCAAATGGTGAGGGCAGACGCCTTATCCAGCAGGGTGGCGTCAGCGTAAATGATGAAAAGGTAACTGATGTATATGCAACTGTTACCAGAGCACAGCTTGCCGATAGTGTAATCATCAAAAAAGGCAAAAAAGTATTCCACAAGTTCACACTGTAAACTAAAAGCGGCTTTATTGCCGTTTTTAGTTAGTTTTGTATTATGAGAGAATTTAGAAAAAAGCAAAAAAAATTAAAAACAATTATGAATATTATGATTGCTGTAACTGCAATCTATATGCTTGTGTATATTGGTACCGAACCTTTTATTGTCAAGGAATTTGGCATTAATGTAAATCAAATATGCAATTTATCATGCGATGTGCTGGTAGTTGTAACATTGGCTGTCCTTTTTGTCTATACATCCAGATATGGCAAGAGCGATAAATTCCTGGAGGGTGTAGAGAATGAACTTTCTGATACCGGATATTATTACACATCTCGTATGGAAAGGGATGTAGAATCCTACACCAAGACCGTTGTCGACGACCTGCGAAGCAATGGCTACAAGGTTGACGAAAAGGTTGAGGCAGATGAACTTGAGTTCACAGCAGTTGCAAGCAAGGGTAAGGAGTTCTTTTATATATTGGCAGAAAATGACATAGACAAGAATGATGTTATTGCCTATCTACAGTCGGGTATGTACGACCTAACTAACAGCAAACTAAAACGAAAAGCCAATTGTGTTATGCTCTATATTTGCGACAAAGCAGATGATGGCGCAATATCATTATCCAAGATGATTACACCACTTGGTAAAAAAGAGCAGATTAAGTTTGCTAATGCAATTGTGGAGATTAGCACAGGCAGATGCTATTTCCTGGGAAATAAGCCTACCAAGTGTCAACAAATGATTGCTAATTATGCCATGAATTGCCAAGTACCTATTAAGGAAGAATATATAGGCAAGGAGAATCTTCCTTTTCAGCAGGAATTGGAGGAGCACATGAAATCATTTAATGTTAAAGATTACAAAAACGGAACTTTTTTCTCACATTAGGGGGGACATTATGACACCAGCAGAAAAGTATATCAACGAAATAAAAGGAAAAAAAGTCGCCTTTGTCGGCATGGGTGTTGCCAATATGCCGTGTGCAGAATTTTTAGCCAAGCACGGAATAAAGGTTTATGCCTGTGACAAAAGAGACAAGGAGTATATAGGCATTGACAAATGTCGTGAACTAGAGTCACTGGGAGTTAAGTTTTCTTTGGGAGATAGTTATCTTGATATTTTGCCTGAAATGGATATAGTATTTCGGTCTCATGGCATATTACCATTTCAAAATCCGTGGATTGGCGAGTGTATTCGCAGAGGACAGAAGGTAACCACAGAGATGGAGGTTTTTTTTGAGTATTGTCCTGCAAAAATATTTGCTATCACAGGCTCTAACGGTAAGACCACAACTACAACATTGATTTCCAAAATGCTGGAATTACAAGGATATAATGTATATCTGGGTGGTAATATCGGTAAAGCGCTTATGCCCGCTTTGGACAGTATTAAAAGTGATGATATTGCTGTAGTCGAGCTTAGTTCTTTCCAATTATTAACAATGGGCAATATGATTAACAAACCTGATGTAGCCGTTGTTACCAATATTGAGTGTACTCACCAGGACCATCATATCAGTGTTGACGAGTATGTTGACGCCAAGCGTAATATTTTGATTTACCAAAACAGTAATCAGCGTACCGTACTCAATGCGGATTGTGATTATTCCATTGGCAATACAGTATATCACGATATGAGATACGATGTTCGTGGTCAATTATATCAGTTCAGTATTGAGCATCCTGTTGACAGAGGTGCTTATATGGATGTTGATAACGGCGATATTTTTTATATCGATGATGGCGTAAAGACTTTTGTTATGAACAAGGATGACATTATTATTCCCGGCACTCATAATATCGAGAATTATTGTACTGCCATTTCTGCCGTGTGGGGTATGGTGGATGTTGACAATATCAAAAAAGTAGCTACCACCTTTGGCGGCGTAGAGCATAGAATTGAGTTTGTCAGAGAGTTTGAGGGCGTTAGGTACTATAACGATTCCATTGCTACCTCACCGTCACGAGTAATCAGTGGCCTAAAAGCATTTGGCACAAAGATTATTGTGCTGATGGGAGGCTCGGATAAGGGCAATGATATGAGCGAAATGGTGCCTTATATCCTAAAGTATGTCAAGTTGTTAGTGCTAAACGGTGCAACAGCAGAAAAAATTTTTCTTGCAGTTACTTCACATCCTGATTATGCTAATAGTGGTTTGGAGATTATCAAGGTTGACACCATGGCAGAGGCACTGAATGTTGCAAAAGATAAAGCACAGAGCGGCGACATTGTATCGTTATGTCCGGCTTGTCCTGCCTTTGACCAGTTCAAGACCTTTGAATACAGAGGCAGAGAATATAAAAGATTGGTAAATGAGTTTTAGTATGAATACAATTGATTTATTAAAGAAGTTAACCTGCCCGGTTGGGGTTAGTGGAGATGAGTCGGAGATTTCTTCTGTTGTGTCTGAATTACTGGCAGAATACGGAGATGTTTCTGTGGATTCAATGAATAATGTGTACTGTACCTTTGGCGAGGGCTACCATTTTTTGCTGGACGCACATATAGACGAGATTGGTATGGTTGTCAAGGGTGTTAGTGACGACGGCTTTATTAAAGTGGACAAATGCGGCGGTATTGACAGAAGAATGTTGCTTGCAAGTGAGGTTGTTGTCCTTGGTAAGGAAAGATTGCCGGGAATTGTCTCTACTATGCCACCTCATTTACAAAAGGACGGCGAAGACAAAAAAGCAGTTGATTTTGACGATGTTTCTATTGATATTGGTCTTGACTGTGTGGCGGCAAGAAAATTGGTTTCACCCGGTGACAGAGTTATTTTTAAGCGTAATTTCACACCCCTTATGGGCAATCAAGTATCGGCATCGGTACTTGATGACAGATGCGGTGTTGCTGCGATTATTCTTGCCCTGGGTATGCTAAGGGATATTAATGCAAAAATTACTGTTATGTTTTCTGCCCAAGAGGAGGTAGGCACAAGAGGTGCAAAAATTGGACCGTACAACAAAAATATCGACGAAGCTATTGTTGTTGATGTTTCTTTTGGTTATACTCCTTTTTGTAAAAAGAGCGATTGCGGAGAACTGGGCAAAGGCCCAATGATTGGTTTTGCACCGATTTTGGATAAAGGTATAAGCAAATCCCTTGTTTCTGCAGCAAAGAAATGGGATGTTCCTTATCAGGTAGAGGTAATGGGTGGTGGCAGAACAGGTACCAACGCCGATGTTATCTCCATCAGTCAGCATGGAATTAGGACCGGCTTAATTTCCATACCCGAAAAATATATGCATTCTCCAATAGAGGTTGTGGATACCACTGATATAGAAAATACTGCTACTCTTATAGCACAGTATATCAAGCACAAGGCAGGTGATATTGATGCTTAAGGAATTATGCTTGCTCAACGGAGCGTCAGGTGATGAGAGCGCTGTTAGAGAATATATTATCAGTCAAATTAGGGATTATTGCGATTATTATGTGGATGCCCTTGGCTCAATCATTGCTACCAAAAAGGGAAGAATTACCCCAAAAGAAAAGATTAGCATCAATGCTCACATGGATGAGGTGGGCTTTATAGTTACCGGAGCTACAGATGACGGATATTTAAGATTTTCTCCGGTTGGCGGTATTGACCCAAGAGTTTGCATTGATAGAGTCGTGACTATTGGCGATACAAAAGGTGTTATCGGTGATAAGGCATTCCACCTGCTGGAGGGTGATGAAAAGGGCAATTGCCCATCATTTGACAAGCTATTGATTGATATTGGTGCAACATCCTATGATGAGGCTTTATCCAAGGTTTCACCGGGCGATTATGCTTACTTTGTTAGTGATTACTACGAATTTGGCGACGGTTATATTAAGTCAAAGGCTCTTGATGACCGTATCGGCTGTATGCTTATGATTGAACTGATACAGTCCGACCTTGAGTATGATACAACCTTTTGCTTTAATGTACAGGAGGAGGTTGGTCTTAGAGGAGCTGCATGTACCTCTTATGCTGTGGATGCAGATGTAGCAATTATATTGGAATCAACTACTGCTGCCGACCTTGACTCAGTGAGAGGTATTGATAGGGTGTGTGTCCTTGGTGACGGTCCTGTTGTGTCATTTATGGACGGACGCACCATCTATGATAAGGATTTGTACACACGAATTCGTGCTTATGCAGACAGCAACGGTATTCCTAACCAAACAAAGACTGCCATCGCCGGCGGTAATGATGCAGGGGCAATACAAACAAGCGGCAGTGGTGCAAGAGTTGTGGGTATTTCCATCCCATCTCGTTACATTCATTCAGGCGCAAGCGTTGTAAAGAAGTCAGATATTAATAATACAAGATTGTTGTTAGAAAAAATGTTTTATGATAGAAAAGATTGATGATATAACCAAATTTGATTGTTGGGAACAGAGAGATTTATTTTCTGTGCGTATTTTGGCGCTGCTGAAATCCTATGGAGTGGGTTACAATTTTGCATCATATTACCGTCAGGTAATAGATGGTAGGGTGACAGCCATTCTGTCCCGGTTGGATAACGATTATACAATGGCATTGACTGATGATTTTGACAATGCAGAGTTGGTGCACTTTTTTTGTATCACAGGATATGGTACTATACTTTGTGATGACAGATTCCAAATGGGTTCCAGGTACGAAGAAGGCTTTGTTATGTCTAACCAAAAAAAGATGGAGTCGGCAATGCAGGGCGCAGTAATTGACGAATACCCAAAGCTTATGGATTTGTTCAACTTCGTTGATTACAACAACCAGGATTTTAAGTCCTGGTATGTGGATATTAGTCATCGAGTTCGTCATGGCACAGCCAAGGCATATACACTGAATGTAAATGACCGGATAATATCCAGCGGTATTTTGTCATCAATGTATGATGATTGCGCAGTGCTCACAGCAGTAAGAACTGCCGACGAAATGCGTGGTATGGGATATGGCACTTGCTTAGTATCCAATATTTGTTGTGATGTAAGGGGCACCGTATATCTAATGCGTGATAAGGGGCTAAACGAGGCTTTTTATCAAAGGCTGGGATTTGAGAATATAGGATTGTGGAGAATGTATAGATGATTCCGTTTTTTAATATCGACGAAAGAATAGAAAAAATGTCCCAAAAAGCTATGGCACTTTGTTCAAAGCAGCTTGCCGAGGTTGAGGATATTACCGAGTATAATCAACTCAAGGTGCAAAAAGCATTTATTGATTTTGGCATTAGCGAGACCCATTTTGCATCTTCCACGGGATATGGCTATGGAGATAGAGGCAGGGACACCCTGGACAAGGTTTGGGCGCAGGTATTCGGCGCAGAGGATGCACTGGTGCGTCATAATTTTACATGTGGTACTCATACTCTTGCTACTGCGTTGTTTGGCGTATTGAGACCCGGCGACAGAATGGTATGCGTTACCGGTACTCCATACGATACAATACATAATGTTATCGGTATCAGTGGGGAAAATATGGGCTCACTCAAGGAGTTTGGCGTTAAATACGATGAGGTGCCTTTGAAGAATGACAGACCCGACCTTGACGCCATCGGCAATGCTATTGATGATACTGTAACAATGGCTTATATTCAGCGTAGTCGTGGCTACGAATTGAGGCCGTCACTTACTGTTGAAGACATCGAAAAAATAGTAAAGGTTGTTAAGTCCAGAAATCCTAATACTATTGTGATGGTGGACAATTGCTACGGCGAGTTTGTGCAAAAGACTGAGCCTACCCAGGTGGGTGCTGATTTAATTGCCGGCTCTCTTATCAAAAATGCCGGCGGCGGTATCGCAACAACCGGTGGATATATTGCCGGTCGTCACGACCTTGTTGAAAAGTGTGCATACAGGCTTACAACTCCCGGACTTGGCAAGGAGGTAGGTGCAACACTGGGTATGAACAGAGAATTGTATATGGGTCTGTATTTTGCTCCGCATGTAGTCGGCGAGGCATTAAAGAGTGCTATTTATATTTCCGCATTATATAGTTGTTTCGGCTATGATACAACCCCTGCTTATGATGCCAAAAGAGGGGATATAGTACAGTCCTTGGGACTGGAAAATGAGGAAAGTCTGGTCGCTTTCTGTCAAGGTGTACAGAGTGGTAGCCCAATCGATAGTTATTTGTTGCCTGAGCCTTGGGATATGCCCGGTTATGACAGCAAGGTGGTTATGGCTGCCGGTGCATTCACTCTCGGTTCATCCATTGAATTGTCTGCTGACGCGCCTATTAGAGAGCCGTTTTATGCCTGGATTCAGGGCGGGCTTAATTTTCATGGAGCAAAAATCTGTGCACTGCTTGCTGCACAGTCAATGCTTGACAAAGGATTGTTGAAGAATGAATTATAATTATACAGGCATAAAGGCAGAGAGCATCGAGCTATTATGCCTAAATAGATTTAATGACTCCAAGGAATTTTACGAGGAGCATAAAGAAGAATTAAAGCAGGGGATTACTATACCTCTTAGACAGATGGTGCTTGACCTATCCGATATATGTTACGATATAGACTCGGAGATGTACCTAGAGCCAACCAGAGTTATTTCACGCATATATCGTGACACTCGCGGCAATCGCTCTAAAATAAAGTACAGGGAGAATATGTGGACTTTTTTCAGACGATACAAAAAGGAATACCCGTGTGCTCCGTTTTACTATTTTGAGATGTTTCCTAACAGCTTTGGCTACGGTCTTGTGTTTTGGACCTGGCGTGCGTCTGCATTTTCTGTGGTACATCGTATGATTTTGGAGGACCCAAAGCGTTTTTTAAATGCTGTAAAAAGCTGCGCCGATGCGGGCTTTAGCTTTGAGTGTAGGGATTATTACAAGAAAGACAGGTATCCTGACGCTCCTAAAGAACTAAAACCGTTTCTAAATGCAAAAAATATGAGCTTTAGTTATCACAGCATTGATATGCAAATGCTTAATTCTACAGCAATTATTGACGAAATGAGGCTGGCGTTTGATATAGCCAGACCTATGTACGATTTTTTTATTGAGGCACATACTCGTATGATGCAGGAGGGCTTAATTAAGCCAGAGGAATAATTTATGTTGAAGTGCATACTTGGACGAGCAGGTAGTGGAAAAACTGAATATGTGTTCAATTCTATCAAAAATAAGGTGGAATCCGGCAAAAATAATATTCTTCTCATTACTCCCGAGCAGTTCTCTTTTGTTGCAGAAAGAAGACTGCTCACTGACCTTGGCGAAAGCAAGGTTAATAATGTTAAGAATATTTCTTTTTCTCGTTTATCCAATCTTGTTTCCAAGGAATATGGGTATCCTCAGTTGCCCGTTTTGTCAAAGGGCGCAAAGGCTGTTATGGTGCGTAAAGCACTGGATATGGTACAGGATAACCTTATATTATTTGGCAACAAGGCGAGTGATAACTCCTTTGTAGATTCATTTGTTCGAATTTATGACGAGATGAAGTCCTGCAGAGTTACTACCGAGGATATTCTAACTGCTTCTAAAAATTGCGAAAAAGAATTACTATCCCAAAAGTTGACAGATATATCTGTAATTATAGATGCTTATGATACACTGATAGACGGCAATTATCTTGACCCTGCCAATGAGCTGACCAGAATTTACGAAAAAC
The DNA here is from genome assembly GCA_051881195.1 of Eubacterium sp. Taxonomy (GTDB): domain Bacteria; phylum Bacillota; class Clostridia; order Oscillospirales; family Acutalibacteraceae; genus Eubacterium_R. Next base: position 10,324 of record JBJEPK010000031.1, read on the forward strand.
TTTTGGGTCTCAATTATTTTGATAACAGTATTGTGTACATAGACGGCTTTAGTGGATTTGTCGCTCAGGAATATAAGATACTGGAGGTTGTTCTCAGTCAGGCCAGTGAGGTGTACGTCACTTTTTGTACCGATTCTACTGTTAACAATGATAAGTACGACTTGTTTTCCTATGTTAATAACAATATCAACATCCTTACCTCTGTTGCAAAAAAAATCGGAGTGCCGGTGCTTGAGCCTGTTATCCTAAACAGAAACTTTAGGGCAGGGAATAATGAACTGGCATTGATAGAAAAAAACTTCTATGCAAATGTTAAGGACCCTGCTGATTGTCTTGATTACAGTGTAAATGTGTATTCTGCCTTTTGTGTCAGTGATGAGTGTGACCATGTGTCAGCCGGAATATGCGACTTGCTGCGCTCCGGTTACAAAGCAAGTGATATTGCCGTGGTATGCCGTGATTTGAACAAATACGAAAATGAGTTAAAAGCTTCGTTTAGCAAATATGATATACCATACTTTCATGACGACAGACAGAGCATAAATAATGAGAGCATCGTTATGTTTGTATGTTTTTTGCTTAGAGTGATAATGTACTCATATCGCAGCGAGGATATATTTTCACTCCTTAAAACCGGACTGACTTCACTATCCAATGCAGACATCAATGCTTTGGAAAACTATATATATATGTGGAGCATAAATGGTGTTAGATGGAAGAACAGGTTTACGGATTCTACCAAAGGATTTGTAGAAAAAATAAGTGATAATGACAGAATAGCCATTGATTCAATAGATGCTACCAGGGACTTTATTATTAGCAGACTAAATAAATTTGCTAATCACGCAATCAACAAATCCCCGGCCCAAATCAGCAAGGCGATTTACTACACCCTTTTGGATTTTGGCGTTGATGACGGCGTTAGGAGATTAGCTGTAGCACTGGATAAGAACGGCAAGTCCGCCCTGGCAGTTGAGCAGGGCAGAGTTTGGGATTTGGTTATGGATATTCTTGACAAGCTGGCTTTGGTAGGCGGCGATGCGCCTATCAGCCTTAATGAGTATTACAATCTCTTTATGCTTATGGTATCCAACGAAGATTTGGGAGTGCTGCCAACAGGTCTTGATAATGTACAGATCGGCTCTGCCGACCGTATGAGATATGACAATCCAAAAGCAGTTTTTATTGTTGGTGCAAACGAGGGCGAATTCCCTATGTCTGTTGTGTCCTCCGGTCTTTTGTCTGAAGCGGATAGAAGTGCTCTGATTAGCAATGATTTTAAGTTGTATTCTTACGGCGAGACTCTTAACGCACAGGAAAAATATTTTGCATATATGGCTGTCAGTGCACCTACTGATAGGCTGTATGTGTCCTATATCGGTACAGGCGAGCACAGTGAATCATCAATAGTTAGAGAAATAAAATCTATTTTGCCCAATATTCCCGTGGCTCATTCAACAAATGATTTTGGTCTAGACAATCTATACAGTGACGGCAATAGCTTTGACTTATTGGTAAATCATTATAACGAAAATACAGATATTGTAAATTCACTAAAAGAGTATTTTAGCTCCAGTGAAGATTATCATGACAGACTTAATGCAGTAGAAAGTATTGTAGGCAATGAGGATATTAAGCTAAACAACACAGATATTGCTAAAGCTTTGTTTAAGGAGAATATGTATCTTTCTGCCTCCAGGATTGAGGAGTACTATAATTGTGCATTCAGATACTTTTGCAAATTCGGTATTGGTGCTCGTCCAAGGAGTAAAGCAGAGATGGACCCTATGCAAACCGGAACGGTTATTCACTATGTTCTTGAGCAATTAGTAAAGAACAACGACATATCCGCAATGGATGATGCCCAAATCAAGTTAGAGGTAAATAGATACCTAAACTATTATCTTAATAATTTGATGGGTGATGCCACAGGGTTTACTGCCAGATTCAACTACAAATTCTTACGCCTTTCGGATATGTTGACTACAGTTGCCACAAGACTGCGAGATGAGTTCAGTCAAAGTGATTTCAGGGCGTCTGCTTTTGAACTGAAAATTGGTGACGGGGCAGATAATGAGCCTGTTAAGTCATACGATATTCCTCTGGAAAACGGCGGTTCAATTCGTATCAAGGGCTCTATTGACCGTGTTGATGTATTTGACGACGGGGGCATCAGATATGTTCGCGTTGTGGATTATAAGAGCGGTACAAAAAAGTTTCAACTCAGCGATATATTATATGGTCTTAACTTGCAGATGCTTATATATCTCTTTGCGCTAACTAAAAGTGATAGTGAGTATTCCGGCGTAGCAGCAGGTGTTTTGTACATGCACTCTGCCCGCAGCATCTACAATATGGATAGAAATGCAAGTGCAGCTGATATCAACAAAAAAGATAATGATGAGTTCAAGATGCAAGGCTTTGTACTCAATGATGAAGCTCATGAACTGGCTCAGCGCATGGAACACGACCTAAAGGGCAATTTCATTCCTGCCAAAATGAGTAGTGCAAATGTTGTTGTGGGCAATGTGGTGACCTTGGGTGATATTGGTATCTTGTCCCGAAAGATTGATTCACTTATAGCAACAATGGGCAATAACCTGCTTAGGGGTAATATATCCCATAATCCGGTCAACGGTACTAATCACGACCACACCTGTGATTATTGTGATTATAAGGCCGTATGCAGTAATAGGGTTGATATTGCAAAACGAGAAATAGAGTCATTATCTAACAATGATGTTATTAGTACGCTAAAGGAGGAGTTTGCGGATGAGTAAAAAATGGACTCCTAATCAAAGTAGCGCTATCAATGTCCGTGGTAAGAACATACTGGTTAGTGCTGCTGCCGGTTCAGGCAAGACAGCCGTTCTTGTTCAGCGAGTTATCAGGTACATAACTGACGAAAAGAATCCAATAGATGTTGATAAATTGCTGGTGGTTACTTTTACTAACGCTGCCGCCGCAGAAATGAAAAGCAGAATTTCAGCTGCACTAAATGACATTATTTCTGCTGACCCAAACGATACTAATGCTATTCGTCAACTGTCTTTGCTTCCCGGTGCTAAGGTTTGTACCATAGATTCATTTTGTATCAATTTGGTGCGAGAGAACTTTTTCAAGCTGGATATTTCTCAGGATTTTGGAATTATTGAGAATGCTGAGGAGCTTATTCTCATCAAAAGTACTATAGAAGAAATACTGGAGCGTAAACATACTGAGGGAGACGATTCCTTTATTGCACTATGCGAACTTCTGTCATCACCAAAAAGTGATGCAAATCTTATTGATGCCATCATTAAGGTTTACAATTATATATTGTCACAGCCTTTTCCTATTGTGTGGCTTGATTCTCTTTTGGAATTATATGATTCCGGCCAACCTATCGAAAAAACAGGCGTTGGAAAATATGTTGTCCGTCAGATTGCTGAGTATTCAAATGAGGCTTTATCGGTTATCCAGGATACTATTAGTAATCTGGATAACGATGATATGTATGATAAGTATCTGGATACCTTGTTTGGAGACAAAAAACTTTTTGAGAGAATTTTGGAAGCCTGTGATGAATGTTGGGATTCACTCAAAGAAGCAGTGGATTCTGTTAGCTTTGTCAGCTTGCCAAGAACCTCCAAGGGATATTGTGGCATATCCAAAGCTCTGATTAAGGCTAACCGCGATATATATAAAGGCATATACAAAAATGATATAAAGAGCTTAATAAGTGTAACATCGGTGGAATATAATGAGGATTGCGACAATCTCTATCCAATTTTGGAAGTAATGATTGATATAGTAAAGTCATTATGTTCCGAAATGATGGAAAAAAAGAAGGAACTTAACAGATATTCGTTCTCAGATATTCTACATTTTGCCACTGATTTGTTACTAAATATAAACGACGATGGCAATGTTGCAGAAACCGACCTTGCCTTGGAACTAAAAAATTGTTTTGCAGAGATTTTGGTGGACGAGTATCAGGACACAAACTATGCACAGGATGCTTTGTTTAATGCCTTGTCAAACGGACGCAATCGCTTTATGGTAGGAGATATAAAGCAGAGTATATATCGTTTTAGGTTGGCCATGCCAAAAATCTTTAATGACAAAAAAGACACATATTCTCTCTATAATCCACAAAATGACGATGTTAACCAAAAGATATTCTTAGATATGAATTTCCGTTCCAGAAAAGGAATTTGTGATTATACAAATATGGTATTCTCCAATGTTATGTCTCGTAGCGTTGGCGAAATTGATTACAATTCTATGGAATATCTCAACAATGGCGCCACTTATTATGACAATGGTATTAGTTGTGCGCAACTAAAATTGATAGATACTCCGGATGGTGTTGATTCCGTTGAGTACGAAGCCCGGCAGGTTGCCAAGTACATTATCGCCAAAGTAGGCGGTAGGGAACAAATACAGTCAGGAGATGGCACCAGGGATGTTACATATAGCGACATTGCCGTATTGTTTCGTAGCGCCTCCGGAAAAATACCTGTTTTTACAAAGGTGTTTGCCGAATACGGTATACCTGTGGTAACCGAAAACAAGAGCAATTTGTTTGATTGCAACGAGGTGTCAATACTGTTGTCTCTGATAAGAGTCATTGACAATCCTGTACAGGATGTATATTTGCTTGCAACTCTTATGTCGGTGTTTTATGGCTATACAGCGGATGATATTGCTTTGGCAAAGATTAATTATCCTGGTGCTAATTTGTACGCATCAATCAGTAGTGACCACAGATTCAGCGATATTATCAATGATTTGGATAAATATAGAAGCTATGCTTCATCAATGAGCGTGGAATCACTACTGAGACAGATAATTGCCGATACTTCATATCTGTCTGTAATTTCTGCCATGGGTAACGGAGAACAACGCAAGCAAAATGTACTAAAGCTGGTAGAAATCGCTAGGACATTTGATTCCGGTGATAATGTTGGTCTTACTTCATTTGTAAGATACTTTGACAGTATAATCTCCTCCGGATATGTTATGCAGTGTCCTGCTGTAAATAGTTTTTCTAACAACAGTGTTAGCTTTATGTCAATACATAAGTCAAAGGGACTTGAATTTCCAATTTGTATTTTAGCCAACAGCAGCGGAAGATACAATACCGATGACCTTAAGGGTGATATACAGCTAAATAACAACGGTATTGGCCTAAAAGCACTAAATACAGGAGGACTGTATAAGTACGAAACTCAGCAGTATTTGGCAATGAAGAGGCGTAATTCCATCGCTTCAATCAGCGAAAATTTGCGGGTTCTTTATGTTGCCATTACCAGGGCAAAGGAACAATTTGTTGCATTTGCTTCTTTTTCTAATTTGGAGCGCACGGTTAATATACTTGGCAACAACATTACCTCCGGTAGGATAATACCGGCTGTGGTTAGACACATAAACAGCGATGCCGAATTGTTGATTATGACATCACTTTTGCACAAAGATGCAAATATTCTGCGCGATATGTGCGAAAAACCAATAGCGATAAACTACGATTTTGACTTCAGTCTTGATATTAATATTATTAATGACAAGGCAGAAGAGCCGGCTCAAATACAGAACGAGGCAAGTGTTGATGCCACATTGACAGAAGAAATTAGGAATAGATTATCCTATAGGTATCAGCGTGGCTCACTTGCCGGATTTACCGGAAAGCGTACTGCGTCATCCCTGGATGAAAAGGAATACAACTTCAAGTATGTGGCAAGTTCAAAGCCTGCGTTCCTCGAAAAATCCGGTATGACTGCTGCCCAAAAGGGAACTGCAATGCACACATTCATGCAGCATTGTGATTACAATAATGCAAGAGAGTGCATTGAGGATGAGATTGACAGGCTGGTTTGCGGCGAATATTTGTCCAAGGAACAGGGCGATTGTTTGGATAGAGCTAAATTAAGGAAATTATTCAGTTCCGATTTTGCACAGCGTATGTTCAGCAGTGACAGAATTTATCGCGAGATTAATGTGTCATCATTTGTTGAAGTCAATCAGTTGGAAGATACTGACTATGATGACAAAGTTTTAGTACAAGGCATTGCAGATTGTGTATTTGAAGAAAACGGTGAGCTGGTTCTCGTTGATTACAAAACCGACCATGTTAACAGCGAGGAGGAGCTACTTGACAGATATAAGAATCAAATAGCCTTCTACAAGTACGCCGTATCTAAGACACTGAACAAACCTGTTAAAGAGGCAATGCTATACTCATTTTATTTTGGGAAATGCTGTAATTACAAAAAAATCTAAAAAAACACTTGCATTTTACAAATTACTTTGATATAATACACTCCGTTATGAGATTAAGTGAGGTGAAAGTTAATGAAGGACGGAATTCATCCAAACTACGAAACATGCACAGTTAAATGCGCTTGTGGTGCTACTTATGAGACAAAGAGCACTAAGGGCGATATGAAGGTTGACATCTGCTCAAAGTGCCACCCATTTTATACAGGTAAGCAAAAGCTCGTTGATACAGGCGGACGTGTTGACAGATTCAACAAGAGATTTGCAAAAAAGGCATAAAAAATTAGGGCAACAGTTATTCTGTTGCCTTGTTTTTTGTTTAGGTTTGTTATGGAAGAATACAGGACTGTAGAATTTGAGTCATCGGATTCCTTTATTGAAAAGAAATCAAAATTCATAGGATATGTAAAGCCGGTAAAAAGCCAGCAGGAGGCTGTTGATTTTATCAACAGCGTTAAGTCAAAACACTGGGATGCTACTCATAATGTGTATGCTTATGTGCTTCGAGAGAACAATATACAGCGATACAGTGATGACGGTGAGCCCAGCGGTACTGCCGGAGTGCCGGTGTTGGATGTGCTCCTTAAAGAGGGCTTACAGGATGTATGCGTGGTTGCAACCAGATATTTTGGAGGTACATTATTGGGTGCAGGCGGTCTGGTAAGGGCTTATTCCCATACTTCAAAAATTGCAGTAACATCCGGCAACATAATAACAATGGCACAGTGCAGTATAATGTCTGTAGGCGTTGATTACTCTTTCTATGAGCGTTTGGGCATTCTGTTATCGGACCACAATGCCAATATAATCAATACGGATTTTGCAGATAATGTTACTGTAACTTTTTCTATAAAAGAAAACGGCGTAGAAAATCTTAGAGCGAAGCTTGTTGATATTAGTAACGGCAAGTACAACTTAAAATATATTGAAACAAGATTTGCAAAAGCATAAAAGGCTGAAGCCGTTGCGGTTTCAGTCTTTTGATATGTTGATTACATTGATTTGCGGATGATTGAATAATCTAAATGGAAATTCTGCATTACCCAATCCTCTTGACACTATCAGTTTAGGCCTGCCGCCAAAGCTACCTCTGGCATACTTTGGTCTAATGCCTTGACCGGGAGAGAATACCGGACCTACAAACGGCAATATGAACTGTCCGCCATGTGCGTGTCCTGACAGCTGTAGGTCAAAATTGTATTGGCTGTAATTGTTTTCGGCAACAGCCTTATAATTTTCGGGAAAGTGGGATAGCACCAGCTTGAATCCATCCATATCGGCAAGCTTTTTGAAGTATCCGGACATATCTTGATATTGGAATGTACCGTTTTTGCGCGCCTTGTAGTCCTCAAAATCAGCTTGATTTTCGTCAAGTCCAAGTATATTGATGGTGTTACCGTTAATGTTCGCAGTTGCAATTTCGTTTAGTAAAACAGTAAAGCCGATATTCTTTAGTTCAATCATAAGTTCGTCAAAGTAATCAAGCCTACGCTCATGATTGCCTGTGATATAATATACCGGAGCTATGCTCAGCAGTTTTTTACCAAGTTGCAGCATTTTTTCTTTATTTCGGCCTTTGTCATTAATGTAATCACCGGTAATAACGATAATATCAGGTGCTTGTTTTTTAGTTAATTCTATCACCTTATTGAACGGCTTTGAGTGTAGGTCGCTTAGCTGAACAATTTTTATTCGACTGTTTACATCATTACTATGATGTTGATATTTTGTAACATCAATTATGTTATTTTGACAATATAAGAACAGAAACAATATAATAAATATTGCACCTGCAAGATAAAATGCTATCATAATTTCACCCCATATATTATGATGATACATTTATATTTAAAATTAGTCAAGAAAAATAGAGGGATTATGAAATATTTGTTGTATAAAATAGCGAATTAGAGTTATGACAAAATGTGACGAAAGAGGACAATATGGACAAAAGCATTAGAGAAATAACAGAAGAAAACGAAAAAATAATATTGTCGCCCAGAGCCTGTCTTTCCGCCCAAAGCAGAGGCAGGACCAGAGAAGAAGAGGAATGTAGCATCCGTACCTGCTTTCAGCGTGATAGGGATAGGATAATACATTGCCAGTCATTTCGTCGCCTTAAGCATAAAACACAAGTGTTTCTTGCTCCTACCGGTGACCATTACAGAACTCGCCTAACTCACACCCTTGAGGTAGCACAGATAGCACGGACCATTGCGCGCGCACTTCAACTTAACGAGGACTTAACTGAGGCAATAGCTCTTGGTCACGACCTTGGCCACACTCCTTTTGGCCACGCCGGAGAGAGAGCGTTGGACAAGCTGTGTAGTTCCGGATTTAAGCATTACCAGCAAAGCGTGAGAGTTACCGAGTTTATTGAGAAGGATGGCGTTGGCCTTAATCTTACCGATGAGGTTAAGAACGGCATTTTGTGTCATACTAGGGGTGAGGACGCCTATACATTAGAGGGACAAATTATTAGAATATCCGACAAGATTGCTTATATCAATCACGATATTGACGATGCAATTCGTGCCGGCGTCATGCATGAGGAGGATATTCCACTTGAGTTGCGTATGTCTCTTGGTATGAGCAAGAGCGAACGCATCGACAATATGGTAATGAATGTCATCAACAATAGTCAGTATGGTGATAAAATATTGATGAGCGACGATTACTGGACTTTATTTAATGAGCTTCACGACTTTATGTTTGTGGCTGTTTATAAAAATCCTGTATGCAAAAGCGAGGAAGTTAAAGCTGTTGCAATGCTTGAAAAGTTATATGAGTATTACATAACTCATCCACAGGATATGCCCTCCCAGTATCGTATTATTGCTGAGAGAGACGGTGATGAGCGTGCAGTATGTGATTATATTGCCGGTATGAGTGATAACTATTCACTGAAAATATTTAACCAGTTATATGTTCCTATGTTTTGGATTGACTGAAAAAGGGGAGTGAAATTATGGCATTGTCCGATGCATTCTTGCAGGACTTAAAAATGAAAACCGATATTAATGACATAATTTCGTCCTATGTGTCATTAAAGAAGAGGGGCAACACTTCGGTTGGTCTTTGTCCATTCCATAACGAAAAGACACCGTCATTCACTGTTTATGAGGATACCCAGAGCTTTTATTGCTTTGGATGCGGTGCCGGTGGTGACGCTATTGGCTTTATTAAGAGGATAGAAAATCTTGACTATATTGATGCTGTCAAGACACTTGCCCAGCGTGCAGGAATTCAAATGCCTGACGAGGGATATGACGACTCCATGGCAAAAAAAAGGCGTAGGATACTGGAACTTAATCGTGCCACTGCCAAGTTTTATCACAGCTATTTGATGAGTGATGATGGCAGAGTAGGACTTGATTATTTCATCAACAGAGGCCTTACTAAAAAAACAATTAATCATTTTGGACTTGGTTATGCGCCTAACGCCTGGGACCTACTGCTAAAACACCTAAAAAAACAAGGCTTTAGTATAGGCGAGATGATAGAAGCCGGCGTGGTAAAAAAAGGAAACAAGGGCTATTACGATATATTCCGTAACCGTGTTATGACGCCTATTATCGACGTTAGAGGCAATGTTATTGCCTTTGGCGGCCGAGTTCTGGATGACAGCAAGCCTAAGTATATTAATACAGCTGACACTTTGGTGTATAAGAAAACCAATGAATTGTTTGCGCTTAATTACGCTAAGGACAGCGGCGATGAGGCACTGATTTTGTGTGAGGGATATATGGATGTTATTGCAATGCATCAGGCCGGATTTACCAATGCAGTTGCCGGTTGCGGTACAGCATTAACCTCCGAGCAGGTTAGACTTGTTTCAAGGTATGCCAAGAGTGTAATCCTTGCATACGACTGTGACGAGGCTGGCCAAAAAGCGCTGAACAAGGCTATATCCCTGTTTAATCAGACTGATGTTAAGGTAAAAATTCCCAGCCTGGTAGGAGGCAAGGACCCGGACGAAATTATCAAAACCTATGGCAGGGACAAGTTTAAGGCCATGCTTGAGGGTGCCTCAAACGAGATTGAATTTGCGATTTTGTCATTAAGAAAAAACAGTAACCTAAATACAACTCAGGGCAAGTTGGATTTTCTTAATGAATGTATCAAAATCTTAGATAAGACTACACCTATAGAACAGGATTTGTATTTGTCCCGATTGGCTGAGGAATTGGGCGTTGAAAAGCGAAGCATACAATCCCAACTTAATGATTATCATTCCAGACGAATCCGTAATGATAAGCGAAGGGAGTATAAGTCCATAGTTGAGGATAGCATAAAATCAGCACGCAAGGAAAGCTATGACGCTTCTGTATCTACTCGACAAATCAAAGCGCAGGACAGATTGATAGGTCTGTTATTGCTATATCCCGACTGTATTAATCTTTGTGACAAGCTTAATACAGATGCTCTTAGCGAGGGGTTTGTTCGCAAAGTTTACAATTCTGTTATAGCTAAAGCCAACGACGGAATTAAACCGGATTTGTCCAGCTTTGGCCAAATACTCACAGATGCAGAGATGGGACGATTATCGGGAATTATTGCCGGCTCCGGTGATAGTGCCGACCCAAAAAAGGAATTTATAGACTGTATTGACACAATCAATGCAGAATATAATAAACGCAACTCACCGGATATATCCGGTATGAGTGATGATGACTTTAGAAATTTATTCAAAAGCAATACATAGTGGAGGAGAATAATTATGGAAAAAGAGAAGGAACAACAGCAACAGCAACCTCTTAGCCCACAGGAAGAGAAAAAGATGAATGCCTTCAAAAAGATAGTAGAAAAGGGCAAGGCATCCGGCCATCTTACAGCTCAAGAGATTGATATTCTTATTGTTGAACTTGACTTGGATGTTGATGAACTGGAAAAGCTTAATGAACTCATTGATGCAGCCAATATTAATATTATTGATGACTTTTCTGCTGAGACTCTTGATGGTATCACACTTGAGGTTGACCTACCAAAAGAGACTGACGCTGCTGATACAATTGCGGTAAATGACAATGCCGCAATGGATGATCCTGTAAAGGTTTATCTAAAAGAAATCGGTAGGATACCTCTATTAACAGCAGAGGAAGAAATTGAGCTGGCTATCAAAATTACAGATAATGACCCTTATGCTAAAAAAAGATTGGCTGAAGCCAACCTTCGTCTTGTTGTTAGTATTGCAAAAAGATATGTGGGTCGAGGTATGCAATTTCTTGACCTTATCCAGGAAGGTAATTTGGGCCTTATTAAAGCTGTTGATAAGTTCGACTACACCAAGGGATTCAAGTTTTCTACCTATGCAACTTGGTGGATTAGACAAGCTATCACCCGTGCCATTGCCGACCAAGCCAGGACCATAAGAATTCCTGTTCATATGGTTGAAACAATCAACAAGGTTAAGAAGGCTAATTCCCAGCTTTTGCACCAGAACGGCCGTGAGCCAACTCCGGAGGAGATTGCCGAGTATTTGGAGATGCCTGTAGAGAAGGTAAGGGAAATTCTAAGAGTTGCTCAGGAGCCTGTTTCTCTTGAAACTCCTATCGGTGAGGAGGAGGATTCCCATCTTGGTGACTTTATTCCCGATGATGATGCCCTTGCACCGGCAGATGCAGCATCTATGAGCTTGCTCAAGGAACAGCTGACAGATGTACTAAAGACCCTCACTCCAAGAGAAGAAAAGGTACTTCGTCTGCGTTTTGGCCTTGATGACGGTAATCCAAAGACACTTGAAGAGGTTGGCAAGGAGTTTAATGTTACTCGTGAGCGTATCAGGCAGATTGAAGCTAAGGCTTTGCGTAAGCTTCGCCACCCAAGCAGAAGCAAAAAACTAAAGGACTTTTTGGACTAATGGAACAAAAAAAGATTGATAGAATCAATGAGCTTGCTCGCAAATCCAGGAGCGACGAGGGTCTGACCCTGTCGGAAAAACAAGAGCAAGCAGTGTTAAGAAGAGAGTATATAGATAGTTTTAAAGCTAGTCTTGTAGGCCAGCTGGAAAACACATATATTGTGCGACCGGACGGTACAAAAGAGAAGCTGGAGAAAAAGAATAAATGTCAAAACTAATAATTATGGAGGGACTTGACGGTAGCGGCAAGTCCACTCAAACCCGGTTGTTGGAGGAATATTTTGCTTCCAACGGTGTTGAATACAAAAAAATTAAACTACCTGATTATGATAGTCCGTCCAGCACGCTTGTAAAGATGTATCTAGGCGGCGAATTTGGTACCAATGCCGATGATGTAAATGCTTATGCCGCCGGAGCTTTTTATGCCGTAGATAGATTTGCTTCGTTCAAACTGGGATGGAAAAAAGAATATGATAATGGCACATTAATTCTTGCTGACAGATATGCAACATCCAATTCTATCTATCAAATGGAAAAAATCGACGAAAGTCAATGGGATGAATATCTGGATTGGAGTGCCGATTTTGAATACAACAAAATTGGCATCCCAAAGCCCGACATGGTAATCTATCTTGATATGCCTGTAGAAATTTCACAAAGGTTAATGACTTCAAGATACAATGGCGACGAGGGCAAAAAAGATGTGCATGAGGCAAATGTTGATTTTCTTAACAAATGCAGAAAATCTGCTCTTTATGCTGCCAAAAAGCAGGGATGGTATGTTGTTGCGTGCAGTGATGGCACAGAGCCATATTCTATTGAGCATATACATAATGAGGTAGTAAGAATTGTAAAAGAGGGGCTTAATAATGCTTGAATTTCATAAAGCTACATTAAGTGATAAAGAATGGGTCAACAAGTGCTTAATGCATGCCGGTAGCTATAACTGTGAATACACATTTGGCAATCTGTTTGTTTGGAGTACTGCATACAGCACTGAAATATGTCGTTACAATGATTTTTTGATATGTCGCTGGGGCAGAGGGGAGGATATATCCTATTCATTGCCCATTGGCGAGGGTGATTTTAGCGACGCTGTTTACGCAATTATTGATAATGCAAAAGAATTAGGTGTCAAGCCTAAAATTTACGGCATTACTGACGGATACCTGGCTATGATGAAAGAGGCTTTTACCGGTCAATTCACCTACGAGTACGACGACGGATATAACGACTATGTTTATTCTGTAAAAAAAATGACATCCCTCGCAGGAAAAAAGTATCACGGCAAGAGAAATCATATCAATAATTTTAAGAAAAATAACCCAAATTGGTCTTTTGAATTAATTAACAAAAATAATATTGGCGACTGCATCTCATTTCATAAAAAATGGATAGAAAGTCGAGATGCCGACGATGAGGATTATTCCTTTGAGTTTGAAGCTGTGCTTACTGCTTTTGAATATTACGATGAGCTGGGATTCATAGGCGGTTTGATTCGTGTGGATGGCAATGTAGTTGCATACACCATGGGCGAACCCATGTTGAATGGCAAATGCTTTGTTACCCATTTTGAAAAGGCAGACGGAGACATTCAGGGAGCATATACCATCATTAACCAAGAGTTTACAAAAGAATGTTTGTCTGATTTTGAGCTTGTTAATAGAGAAGAGGACCTTGGCATTGACGGATTACGCAAGGCAAAGCAGTCCTATTATCCTGAATTATGGCTAAGAAAATGTGTGGCGACCTATGATGATTAAATCAGTAGTAAACGAAAATGATATAGTCGAAGTTTGGCAGGAGGCCTTTGGCGATTCCATCGAGGATATTTTGTTTTTTATCCACAATCTTAAGCATGGGCAATGTATTGGCATTTATGGTGAACAGGGAATACAGTCACTTATGTTTTTGGTTGAATGTTTGGTTGACGGCTGTAAGGGTAGATACGTATATGCCGCCTGCACAAAAAAGGAGTATAGGAGAAGTGGCTGTATGACTGACCTTTTATCCTACGCTAAGGATAATTGCGATGATTTTTTGTGCTTGATTCCCGCCGATAAGCCACTTATAGATTATTACAAAAAACGAGGATTTGTCCAAGAAATTAATATTGACAGCATAATTTTTGACGAAAGCAAGGAGATTACCGATTATTTGTTTGAAGGTTGTAGCTTGGCTAAGCCCATTGCGTTAAAAAGTGGAGGATAATTATGGTATATGTATTTTTAGCAGACGGATTTGAAATAATCGAAGCGCTTGCACCGGTTGATATGCTAACCAGAGCAAAGATTGATGTAAAAACCGTTGGCGTTACAGGTATGACTGTTACATCATCATGTGGAGTTCAGGTAGTTACTGATATGTCAGCCGATGATTTTGACTTTTATGATGTTGAGGCCATTGTGTTACCCGGTGGTATGCCCGGTACTTTAAACCTGGAGAATAGCGAAATTGTTCAGTCGGCAATTTTTAATGCAAATAATGTAGGTGTACCTGTTTGTGCAATTTGTGCAGCACCCTCCATTTTGGGTCATAAAGGAATTATGAACGGAAAAGAGGGTATTTGTTTTCCCGGATATGAGGATGAACTTGAGGGCTGTAATTTGTCCAATGAGTATGTGGTAACCGATGGCAATATTATTACTGCAAAAGGAGCAGGAGTAAGTGTTGATTTTGGACTGGAGATTGTAAAAAAGTTAAGGGGAGAGGAACTTGCTGAATCAATTAAACAAAAAATCCAAGCAAGACCTTAGAATCATTTGCAGTACCATTCGTAAGAATATTTCAAATAAGGACGACAAGGATAATTCTATTTGTAAATCGTTGTTACAATCCAATCTTTATGTTGATGCACAGCAGATATTATGCTATGCAGCACTTGATGATGAGATAAATTGTGACAGTATCATATTGTCAGCATTGTCCGATGGCAAGTTTGTTGCTCTGCCGCGTTGCGAAAACAAAAACGGTGATATGTCATTTTACTACATAACCTGTATGGATGATGTAGAAATTGGGCATTATGGTATTAAAGAACCTAAGCTTGGCTGCAAAAAGGTGCTTAGTTTTGACAATTCAATTGTGATTGTACCCGGTCTTTCTTTTGATAATAACGGTAATAGAGTTGGATACGGAAAAGGATATTACGACAGATTTTTACAAAATTATGCTTTTATTTCTATTGGATTGTGTTATAATACCCTTGTTCTACAAAAAATAGATTGTGACAGGTTTGATATTCCTGTTGATTATATCTTTACTGACAGTCGCATTATAAAATGCGAGAAAGGAGAAGAAAATGGATAACTTTGATTTTAACAACAAGAAGGATACAAAGGATATCTATTTCTCAAACCAAATAGAGGAGTCTGCACCTGTGGAGAGGACATCTTCCAGGACAAATGTACCTGTTAGAAAAAAGAAGGGCGCCGGCTCTACATACTTATTTTTCATTATTGTCATTGCAGTATCCATGGTGGTATCTGTATATGCAATTTTGTGTATGAATGATGTATTTGCCATCACAAAAAACAAGTCCAATGTCACCGTCTCATTTACCCAAAGCATTGAGGATAGCGGCGAGGCTATTGATTTGCTTGCAGATAAAGGACTTATTAAATGCAAAAACTTTTGCAAGCTCTTTGTTAAGCTGAGAGATACACTTATTACTTCATCCAGGCTGGGTGGTCCTTATGAGGCCGGTATGTATTACCTCAACGCTAAGATGGGCTTGGAGGGTATGCTCATGACATTACAGGGTGACACTACCACCAAGGAGACCATAAATCTTACTTTTCCGGAAGGATATACTGTACCTGAAATTGTAGATAAACTGGCAGAAAATGATGTATGTGACAAGTCTGCGCTTATGTCGGTGATCCAGTCAACTGAGTTTACCTATTCAATGGTTTCTAACCTAAAGGCTTCTGACTCTGTTCCTTACAGACTTGAAGGCTTTATGTTCCCGGATACCTACGAGTTCTTTATTGGTGAGAGTGCTGCCAGCACAGTTAGAAAGTTCCTTGAAAATGGTGATAAAAGATACAAAGAAAAGTATCGTACCCGTGCTAAGGAAATGGGATTTACCGATTATGAAATAATCACAATCGCATCAATTGTACAAAAAGAGGCTGCAAATACGGACCAGATGGCTGATATTGCTGCAATTATCGAGAATCGTCTCAAGGATAAGGCTAACTATCCATCTCTGGGATGTCAGTCCACCTCTGATTATATCATAAACAAGGTATCACCTGCATTGTCATCCACATCGGCTCACACTGCTGATTACTATATGACATATTACGATACCAGCAACAAATCAACTGTTTACGGTTTGCCTGCCGGTCCTATATGCAATCCCGGTACTGATGCAATCAAGGCGGCGCTTTACCCATCCGATACCAAGGCAAAGTTTTTCTTCCATGATACGGATGGTAATATGTACACTGCAAGCTCATATACTGAATTCAAATCCAAGATTCAGCAATATGCACCATATCTGGAATACTAATTATGTGTAATCAATTTTTAGAGTTATTATCTCCTGCAGGAGATATGGAGAGATTAAAATTGGCCCTTAAGTTCGGGGCTGACGCGGTTTATGTCGGTGGCGAGCAATTTGGTATGCGTACTAATCCATCCAACTTTAACGCCGATCAGCTAAAGGATGCTGTTAACCTTGCTCACTCACTTGGCAAAAAGCTTTATCTAACCTGTAATACTTTGCCTCGAAATAACGAAATGACAGTCTTGCCCGATTATCTAAAATATGTTGAGAGTATTGGCGTTGACGCTATGATTATTGCGGATATGGGCGTGCTGTCAATGGCAAAGAAATATGCGCCTAATACTGATATACACATGTCAACCCAGGTCGGTATAGTAAATTACGAGGCTGCCAATATGTTATATGATTTGGGAGCCAGCCGTATTGTTACTGCTCGCGAATTGTCATTGGAGGATATCAAGACCATTCGTGACAAAACAAATCCTAACTTGGAGATTGAGGTGTTTGTTCACGGTGCTATGTGTATGTCCTTTAGCGGCAGGTGCATACTGTCTGACTATATGGTAGGTCGTGACCCTAATCGCGGCGATTGTGCACAGCCCTGTAGGTGGAAGTATCATTTGGTTGAGGAGACACGACCGGGTCAATATTTTCCTGTAAATCAGGATGATAAGGGTACATATATATTCAATTCTCGTGACCTATGTATGATTGAGCATTTGTCCGATTTGGACAGGGCGGGTATTGATTCCTTCAAAATTGAGGGACGTGCCAAGAGCGAGTATTACACTGCCATTGTCACCTATGCTTATCGCAATGCCATGGACGAGTATATCAAAGCGGGCAGACCGGAGAATTTTCTACCCTCTCAATGGATTTTAGACGAGATGGAAAAAATGAGCCACAGAGAATATACAACAGGCTTTAATTACGGTCCTATCGAAAAGGGACAGGTACTTGATTCGGCAGGATACATACGCAACTGGGATGTTTGTGCTGTATATAATGAATGCTGTAATGGCAGGTTAACTGTAACACAGCGTAACAGATTCTTCCAAGGAGAAATATTGGAGGTTGTTGAGCCGGGCAAGATGCCATATCAAATAGAGGTTAAGAATCTCTATAATGTCAAGGATGAAGAATATGTTGATGTGGCAAACAAAGCAACTGATATATATTCTATGGATTGTGATATTAATATTTCTTCGGATGCAATATTTAGAGTAAAACGAAATAACTAAAAATTATCCCTTTCGTACATACTACGAAGGGGATGTTTTTATGTATAAAAGAATTGTTGCATACGGATTGTGCATAGTAATACTATTTGTTACACTTGTTGGAAGAATGACTTATATATCGCTGGGCGGTACCTATACTGCAGGCAGTGGATATAATTCTTACTCATTAGTAGTAAACAGAATTACGCCTACATTGTATTATCGTGATATGAAAAGAATGACCAACGATACTGTATCCTACATTGCTATCATTCGGCCTACAGAAAAATGTATCGGAGAGTTGGACAAAATCTTCGCCAAATCAGAAATTAACGAAATTATGGATGAACTTAAGCTTGGTAAACCAATCGCAAAACAAATAAAAAATAATCCAAAGACAAATTATATTAATATTGTTAAGGTGCCGTCAACCGGCACTAAAAAGTCACAATTAATTGCAAAGGAATCCTCCGGATTTGAGTCGTATATCCAAGATGAACAGGGAATTATGAGAGTAAATTTTGATATAGATGCTCTGGGAAGGCTATTGAGTGGAGATGAGGGTTCATTTAGCTATACAAATTATGACGAAAAATACGGTTATGTTTTGTCAATAGATAGAAATATACAAAATTATGTAAATTCTGCCATGCAAAATGTATCAACCGGTGCAGCTGTTGTTATGGATGTAAAAACCGGTGGCGTTCTGGCATGTGTTTCCAAGCCTGACAATTCTTATCTGAATAGATGTTTTTGTCAATATGCTGTTGGGTCAGTATTCAAGATTGTTGTTGCCGTATCTGCCATTGAAAATGAGATTACACCACGGTATGATTGTAAGGGCACAATTAAGGTAGGAGACACCACATTTTCTTGTGCACACAAAAAAAATCACGGTACACAGGATTTGCGTTCTGCTCTTGGAAACAGCTGTAATTGTTATTTTGTGAATCTTGCTACTTCACTTGGATATGAAAAACTACTGGATACTTCCAAAAAATTAGGATATGGCAGTACAACAAACCTGTTTGCAAATTGGACAATAAAAAACGGCGTATTACCCAGCGAATCTGACTTGTTGTCACCCGGACAACTGGCACTATTGGGCTTTGGTCAAGGTAAGCTGACAGCATCACCGTTGCAGGTGTGTTCCACCTTGGCCACAATTGGCAATGATGGAATATTTACTCAACCTAATGTTATAATATCTAGAATAAATCATAACGGCCAAAGAATTGATGTTAATTACAAATCAAAAAGGGCGATTAAATCCGAGACGGCGAAAACTATACAAGAATATCTTAGATATGTGGTAACAGACGGAACCGGTACGGGTGCTGAGGACAGTAAGCATAAATCTTCCGGAAAAACAGCAACTGCACAAACGGGACAATTCAAATACGGTAGGGAATTGATGAATACCTGGTTTGCCGGTTTGTATCCGTTCGATAACCCAAAATATGCAATAGCAATAATAAAAGAGGATGGTGATAGCGGAGCACAGGATTGCTGTCCGATTTTTAGGACTATTGTTGAAAATTTGAACTAGATATGCTAATATATCATCAGGAGATGATATTATGGCTAGTAGTAAAGTTAAGACATTGTTGATATATAAACTCTTGTTGGAATATTCTGATGAGGAAAATCCCTTATCATCAACCGAGCTTATTCAACTGCTTGCCAAGGAGGGCATACATTGTGAGCGAAAATCAATCTATGCAGATATTCAAACTCTCAATGATGTTGGCTTTGAGATAATTACAACAAAGTCTCCAAAGAGAGGATTCTTTATGGCCTCAAGACGCTTTGAGCTTCCACAGGTTAGACTGTTAATCGACGCAGTGTCCTCTGCAGGGTTTATTACCGAAAATAAGACCAAGGATTTGGTGGAAAAGCTAGAGTCCCTTGTATCTGTTAATCAAGCTAATGACCTTGTATCCCAAGTATATATTGACGGCAACAGAAAATGCGATAATGAAGAGATATATTATGTTATTGATTCTCTTCACGAGGCTATACTTGACAACAAAAAAGTAAAGTTTACCTACAAGCGCAGAAATATTGATATTGAGAATCGTAAATCTTATACAGAAAAGATGTTTACAGTATCTCCCTATGCACTTATTTGGAAAGACGACCATTACTATCTTGTTTGCAACAATGATAAATATGACAATCTTATGAATTTGCGTCTTGACAGAATGCGAAAGATTACCACTCTTGACCAACCAGCAAGACCTTTCAGTGATGTAAGTGAATATAAGGATGTATTTGATGTGGCAGATTATACCTCCAAGATGTTCAGTATGTATTCCGGCGAGACAGTTGAGGTCACATTGCAATGCAAACTTGAGCTTAGAGAAGAAATTATGGATAGATTCGGTAGCAAAATTCCACTAAAGGCCGTAGACTCATCTCATTTTGAGACAACAATTTCTGCCGCTGTGTCAGACGGTTTTGTATCTTGGGTTATGAGCTTTGGTGACAAGATTAAGGTGGTTAGTCCACCGGGTCTTGCTGATGCCATTAAGAAAAAAGCTATCGCTATAGCTAGTATATATTGATATTTCGCTCTCCAATTATTGGAGAGCTTTTTGCATAATATGGAATTTATTTATTAAACTAATAACGATTTGTTAATTTCCTATTGACAAAGTAGGATATTGAGTATATATTATACTGGAAAACCTATTAATTTGATAGGAAATAACTTATTTTACCAATAAAGGTGGGATATAATGAACACAATTTATGTAGATAATGCAGCCACTACAAGGTTGTCAGATACTGCATTAAAAGCTATGATGCCATTGATGCAGGATATATACGGTAATCCATCGTCACTTCATCATGTAGGTCAAGCTGCAAAAGAGCAATTAGAAACAGCACGCCAAATTGTTGCTGATTGCATCAATGCACCCAAGTCTAACGAAATTTACTTTACTGCCGGTGGCTCAGAGGCCGACAATCAAGCTATTCTCACAGCAGCCTACAATGGTGCGAAAAAAGGCAAAAAGCATATTATTTCATCCAAGTTTGAGCATCACGCAGTTCTCCACACCTTGGACAAGTTAGCAAAAGAGGGCTTTGAGATAGAACTACTGGATGTATATTCTAACGGTATTGTAAGAGTGGATGATGTAAAATCAGCTATTAGGCCGGATACTGCGCTGGTAACAATAATGTTTGCCAATAACGAGGTTGGAACGATTCAGCCGATTAAGGAAATTGGTGCTGTATGCCGTGAGGCAGGTGTAATTTTTCATACCGATGCAGTACAGGCTGTTGGACACATTCCTGTTGATGTACAGTCCATGAATATTGATATGCTGTCTATTTCTGCTCACAAGTTCCACGGTCCTAAGGGTGTAGGTGCTCTATATTGCAAAAAAGGTATTTCTTTGCAGAATCTTATCAATGGCGGCGCACAGGAACGCAACAAGCGTGCAGGTACTGAGAATACCTATGCTATTGCCGGTTTTGCTGCTGCTATTCGTGAGGCTGTTGATAACCTGGATAAAAATGCAAAGTATGTCTCTGCTTTGCGCGATAAATTGATTAACGGAATGAAGGATATTGACAGATGTCATCTTAACGGCGATTTAAACAAGAGGTTGCCGGGAACAGTCAATTTCAGCTTTGAGGGTATTGAGGGCGAGAGTCTTATTCTTTTGTTGGACCAAGAGGGGATATGTTCTTCTTCAGGCTCTGCTTGTACCAGTGGCTCACTGGACCCATCCCATGTTTTGCTTTCAATGGGCGTTCCTATAGAGAATGCCCACGGCTCTCTCAGACTGTCACTATGCGAATACAACACTGAGGAAGAGATTGATTTTATTCTTGAGACATTACACCGGGTTGTACCGTATTTGAGGTCAATATCTCCGGTATGGGAAAAAATAATGAAAGGCGAGGTAATCGAATAATGGCTTTATATTCAGAAAAGGTAATGGACCACTTTACTAATCCACGCAACGTCGGAAAGATTGATGACGCTGACGGCGTAGGCGAGGTAGGTAACGCTAAATGCGGCGATATTATGAAAATATATTTAAAGGTGGACGAAAATCACATCATCACTGATGTCAAGTTCAACACATTCGGTTGTGCATCTGCTATTGCGTCCAGTTCTATGGCTACTTGTCTAATCAAGGGTAAGCCAATCAGCGATGCTCTTGAACTTACAAATCAGGCAGTTGTCGAAGCTCTTGATGGTTTGCCACCGGTAAAAATTCACTGCTCTGTTCTTGCAGAGGAGGCTATTAAGGCTGCTGTCAAGGATTATTACGACAGAAACGGAATTTCCTACGACCCTGAAACCTTTAAAGAAAAGGATATTCATTAATTATAGGTGAACATCTATGTCAGTAAAAGATATTCAAGAAAAGATACTTAAATTAAAGAAAGAAAGTGATATTTGTATCCTAGCTCATTGTTATCAATCTCCCGATATTCTGGAGGTTGCTGACTTTGTGGGCGATAGCTTTGCGCTTGCCGTTAATGCCACCAAGGTAAAAAATAAGACTGTTATTATGTGCGGCGTTCGTTTTATGGCAGAAACTGTAAAAATCCTTTCACCGGAAAAAACGGTTATTCTGTCAAATCCGACTGCCGGTTGTCCTATGGCAGAGCAAATGGACAGGGAACTAATCTCTCAGATTAAGTCCCAATACCCAGACTATACTGTTGTGGCTTATGTTAATACTACCAGTGAGCTGAAAACGGTATGTGATGTGTGTGTAACTTCATCCTCTGCCCTGAAAATTTGCAGTAAGCTTGATAGTGATAAGATTCTTTTTATACCGGACCAAAATCTTGGTACATATATTGCCAAGCAGATGCCTGAAAAAGAGTTTAAGCTTTTGCCCGGATGTTGTCCTACTCATGCCAAAATGAGCAAAAATGATGTCATCAAGGCAAAAGAGATTCATCCCAATGCACTTTTACTTGTTCATCCCGAATGCAGACCGGAGGTTGTTGAGTTAGCAGATTATGTGGGCTCTACAACCGGAATTATGGATTATGCAAAAAAGAGTGAAGCTAAAGAGTTTATTATTGGTACAGAGAACAGCATTGTTCAGCATCTACAGCTAGAATGTGAGGATAAAAGATTTTATCCATTATCAAAAGACTTTATATGCAGCAACATGAAAGCAACTACTCTTGTTGATGTCCTGGATTGCTGTACCGGTATCGGTGGCGAAATAATCGAACTTGATGAAGATATTAGATTGGGCGCCAAGAGATGTATCGACAAGATGATTGAATTGGGATAACTATGAAAAGAGCAATTATTGCAATGAGCGGCGGTGTTGATTCCAGCGTCGCCGCTTTTTTAATGAAGAACCAAAATTATGAATGTATCGGCGCTACAATGAAGCTTTATGACAACGAAGACATCGGATTGTCGGCTGAGAGAACTTGTTGTTCTGCCGACGATATTGCTGATGCACGAACAGTAGCTAACAAGCTGGGCATACCTTATTATGTCATGAACTTTAAGGAAGAATTTGACAAACAGGTTATTGATAAGTTCGTATCTACTTATGAAGCAGGCGGAACCCCAAATCCCTGTATAGATTGCAACAGATATTTGAAGTTCGAAAAATTAATGCACAGAATGAAAGAACTTAATTTTGATTATGTAGTTACAGGGCATTATGCCGATATTGTATATGAGAATGGCAGATATTTATTGAAAAAAGGCATTGATTTATCTAAGGACCAATCCTATGTATTGTATTCTTTAACTCAATATCAGTTAGCACATACACTTTTTCCGTTAGGTAAGTACTCAAAGGAAGAAATACGCACTATTGCAGAGAAAAATGGCTTCGTTAACGCAAAAAAGAAGGATAGCCAGGATATTTGTTTTGTTCCGGACGGCGACTATGCTTCTTTTATTGAAAGATACAAGGGTCAAAAATATCCTGTGGGGGACTTTGTGGATAAGTGGGGTAATGTTGTTGGCAAGCATAACGGAATGATAAGATATACCATCGGCCAACGAAAGGGACTGGGGCTATCACTTGGACATCCTGTTTATGTCTGCGGCAAGAATATAGAAAAAAATGAAGTTGTGGTTGGCAATAACGACGATTTATACAGTAGCGAACTAACGGCAACAAACTTTAATTGGATTATAGAAGAGCCTAAAGAACGTATCACTTGTATGGCAAAAACACGCTACAATATGAATGAAGTTCCTTGTACTGCTTATGTTAATGGAGATTTTGTAAAGGTAGAATTTGTTAATCCGGTTAGAGCCGTCACAACCGGTCAAGCCGTTGTATTATACGATGGTGACTATGTTCTTGGTGGGGGTACCATTGTGTAATTTGCACAATAATTCTTTGCATTATTTCGTTAATGTTAACAATCTGTGAATTTTATAAATCTGTATTGATTTTGTAACAGATTTTTGTTATAGTATTCTCAAATCAAGGAGGAGGTATGACTATGCGTAAGATATATTATGAACCTGATGTTGATATTAAAGTATACCCGGCCTCAGCTAATGGTATTTTAACAACCTCCAATCCTGAGTCCAACGAAGGTAACGACTTAAATACAGATGATGAGTACGACTACTTTGGTTAATTTTCTGTAACTTACATAGAGCCACATTGTTATGTGGCTTTATTTTTTTGTAATTATTCTGTAAAAATTGAAATTAACTCTTTATTTTATATTATTATTCTGTTATAATTATTCTATGTGTGAAAAGGTAGGTGATTGAATGAGGTATCTAAAGGCAATTATATCAGTACTTCTGGTAGCGGTTATGCTCAGCGGTTGCTCATTTAGATTGGCTTCATCTGTTAACGACCTTATATCACCGGTAGCGCCGTTTGGTGACAACGCTGAGGTTAAGACGGCGATGGATAACTTTGCAAAAAATGGGTATTCTTTAAAGACCCCAACCAGTGGAAAGTACAAGACTTCATATTGTTTTTACGATATTGATAATGATAGCCAAAAAGAAGCATTTGCCTTTTATGAGCCTAAGGATAACTTGGGTACAATCGAACTTGCTATTATTAAGAAATTGAATGGTAGTTGGAGTGTAATCAAAAACATCAAAGGCGAGGGAAAAGATGTATATAGCATAGACTTTGATGATATTAACGGTGACGGCAAGGATGAGATGCTTATTTGTTGGGATGTAATTTCTAATTCAACTAACCATATCCTCACTGTTTACAAATACAAGTTCAGCAACGACAAATGCAAGATAAATAAAATCGGACAGCCTGTAACTATTAATAATTACTCTATCGTGGATATAACCGGGGATGGAATTAACGACTTGCTACTGTTCATCATCACATCGGGCAATTCATCTACTGCAAAAGCAGAGCTTTACACCTTGGAATATGATAATTTTTTGCTAATGGGCGAAACCAAGCTGGATGCTCATATCACCACCTACGACAAACTCCAAATAGAACAAATAAACGGTGTAACAAGATTGTATGCAGATGCTATTGGCTCTGATGGTGAGTCCATGACAACCGAGCTTATATATTGGTCAGACACCTACGACACTATTATTTCTCCATTTTATAGCTATACCACGGGACTATCTGAAGATACAACACGACGCATGATGCTGCATTGTATGGATGTTAATAACGACAAGCTTATTGATATTCCCGGCAATTACAACATTAAGATGCCAAAATATGTTAAGGCTGTAAATTGGAGAATATTTAAGAATACAACTCTTATACATTCTGCATATTCTCTATATTGCACAAAGGATAATTATACTATACTTATCGACGATGAATATATTGACAAAATAGATGTTAAGTATGACAGTAAGACAAAACAACTTACCGTGCTCAATAAGAGCACAAATGACGAAGTATTTTCAGTATTACCGGTGCTAAAAGCTGTGTACGAAAAAGAGAGCTTTGCCGGTTATTCAATTATTCTTGAGGATTCCGGATTTTATTATCTAGGTAGAGTAGGAAACGACAAAGAATACAAAATCACTGTTGACCAACTCAAACAAAATATCAAAAGTTGCTAATTTACTTGAGAGGAGTATATTTATGAAAAAAGTACTTGTTGCTGAAGATGAAGAATCAATAAGAGAATTTATTGTTATCAACCTTACTCGCTCCGGCTACACTGTAGAACAAGCTGAGAACGGAGTGGTAGCATTGCAAAAGTTCCATGAGGATGAGAACGGATTCGACGTAGCAATTCTCGACATTATGATGCCGGAAATGGATGGTTTGAATGTCTGCAAGGAACTGCGTAAGTGCTCGTCGGATTTGGGTATCATTATGTTGAGCGCCAAGACACAGGAAATGGACAAGGTAACAGGTCTTTTGTTTGGTGCTGACGATTATGTAACCAAGCCTTTTTCACCCAGCGAGCTTATGGCCAGAGTTGATGCTGTATATCGTAGGGTAGAGATGACCCGTGGTTTCCGCAAAAACGATACTACAGGCGACAGCATAGTCCTGGACGAGTTTGAACTTAATCTTCGTAACAGAACGCTTTCCAAGAACGGCAGTTTGATTGAGCTCACTCAAGTTGAGTTCCAAATTATCGAATACTTTTTCAAGAATCCAAATGCCGCTCTGTCTCGCAACGACATACTGAAGCAGGTATGGGGTGAGAATTATTTTGGGGACGAAAAGATTGTTGATGTGAACATTCGTAGGCTGAGAATGAAGATAGAGGATAATCCTTCCACTCCTTGCAGACTTGTTACTATTTGGGGTCTTGGTTATAAGTGGATTACAGACGTACAATAAATTTAAAGGATATTATTTCCTATGGATTCAGTTTTTACAGAAAAACTATATAAAAAAATACACAATCCAAAGATTGATGGTATCACCAAAAGATGGCTTATTCTTATTATCGGTCTTATTGTACTGATGTTTTTTTTAGCTTTTGTCGTTTGCACTATCACGATAAAAGGTTATTACTATAACTCTGTTGAAAGTATTGTCAGAGCCGGTGTTTCTGATTCTTCTATCAGTTACTTTACTAATAATTTGGAAAACGGTAATTCAATTGAGACTTCTGCTACAGAATTTGCAGATTCTTATTCTCACAAGGATACTACTACATTATGGATTATTAATAACGACGGTGATGTAATTCTTTCTACAAACGGCTTTGCTATAAAAAAACAAGTAATGCCTGACTATGACCAAGCACTTGCAAACAACGGAGAGGGCAAGTATATCGGAAAGCTTGAAAACAAGCAAAAAGTTATGGCAATCACTCGTTTAATTACCAACAATGACGGTGTTGAGGTTGGCGCTCTCAGAGTTATGACATCTCTTGATGATGTTGACGCGCAGATTACAACAATATGTTTCATTATAGGATTGGCATTTATTTTTGTCCTTGCAATAATTATTCTTTCAAATTTTTACTTTATCAGAACAATCATTATACCTGTAAAAGAAGTAAATAATGCTACAAAACTGATTGCTCAGGGCAATTTGGATGTGCGTATAGAAAAGCAGTATAATGATGAAATTGGTGATTTGGCCGATAGCATAAACACAATGGCGTCAGAGATTTCTGCTGCTGACAAAATGAAGAATGATTTTATTTCTACTATATCTCACGAGCTTAGAACACCTTTGACATCCATCAAGGGTTGGGGGGAAACACTTACCTTGGGAAACCAGGATAATGTGGATGAGCTAACCCAAAAGGGATTGCAGGTTATCGTTAGTGAGGCAGGAAGGCTTGAAGGTTTTGTTGAAGAGCTTCTTGATTTTTCCCGCTTACAAAGCGGTAGAATGCAACTTAGATTAGCAAAGACAGACATTCTTGCAGAACTGGAGGAGACTCTTTTTACATTCCGTGAACGTGCAATACGCGAAGGGTACGAAGTTAGATACAGTGTACCGGATGTTCCGTCTGTTGCAAATGCAGATGCTAACCGTCTCAAGCAAGTCTTTATGAATATACTTGACAATGCGTTAAAGTATTCCAGACCCGGTAGTAAAATTTTTGTAAAAGCCGAGTTTGTAAAGGTTGACGGTGGAGATTATGTACAGATTGCTATTGCAGACCAGGGTTGCGGTATATCCGCAGAGGATTTACCTCATGTAAAAGAGAAGTTTTACAAGGCAAATATGTCCGTAAGAGGTTCAGGAATTGGACTGGCTGTTACGAGTGAGATAATTAACTTACACAATGGATTTTTGGATATAGACAGTGTTGAGGGAACGGGAACTCTCGTTACTATCAAGTTGCCACTGGCCGCTCCTCCAACATCTCCGGAGAATAACTAAAAGGATTATTATATGAGTAAGAAGAACCATAAAACCTCTGTTGGTGGACAAGCACTTATTGAGGGTATAATGATGCAGGGACCAAAGGGTGTTGCTACTGCTGTACGCAAAACCGATGGCTCCATCTCAACCGAATATCACCGGGTTAAGCATGCAAAGGATAAATTGAAGTTTCTTGGATGGCCTGTTATAAGAGGCGTTGTTGCATTTGTTGAGTCCATGATATTGGGATACAAATTGTTTATGTACTCCGCCGAGGAGTCCGGTATGGAGGACTTGGATGATGTTGAGATGTCTAAATTTGAAAAGTGGCTTACAGATAAGTTTGGCGAAAAGCTGATGGATTTTATTTTGGGTATTGCTACTGTGTTAGGATTTGCCTTGGCGTTTGTGATATTCTTTTACTTGCCTGTATTTATATTCAGCAAACTCAATGCAGCTTCTCACGATGTTCTCACGCCATGGCAGGGAACTATTGAGGGCGTAATAAAGATTGTGATATTTGTTGTGTATATGTTATTGGTATCCCGAATGAAGGATATTAAGAGACTGTTTATGTACCATGGTGCTGAGCATAAGAGTATCGCATGCTACGAATCCGGAATGGAACTAACCGTTGAGAATGTTAAGCAATGCTCTAGATTTCATCCAAGATGCGGCACCTCTTTTATGTTTGTTATGCTGATACTTAGTATTGTTGTTGTAACATTATTTTCTTTAGTAGTGCCGGAGGAACTCAAGCATAATCGTGTTGTTTGGATGCTGATTAAATTACCGCTTGTACCAATAATTATGGGTATAGGTTACGAGTTCATTAAGTACGCAGGCAAACATGACAATGCACTGGTTAAGTTTTTGTCCGCTCCCGGCTTGTGGATGCAACGCATCACAACAAAGGAGCCCAGCGACGATATTATCGAGGTCGGTATCGCTTCTATCAAGGCTGTTATTACCGATAATCCGGAGGATGACGAGATTAAGTAATGAACGTAAAACAAGCTTATTCCTACTCTGTACAGTTTTTGGAGCGTAACGGTATTGATGAAGCAGATTTTAAGTCCTTATGTCTGGTTTGTGATCTGGCCGGAATCAATAACAGCGAGTATTATTTGCATATTGATGATTTTATTAACGACAGCATACTGGCAGACCGTTTGTGGAGAATTAAGAGTGGTGAGCCGCTTCAGTATGTATTGGGCAAATGGGACTTCTTTGACAAAGAATTTTTTGTTGGCGAAGGCGTTTTGATTCCTCGCCCGGAGACTGAGGAGTTGGTTGAATTAGCGATAAAGCTATCATCATCTTACAAAAGTCCGATAATATATGATTTGTGTGCCGGTAGCGGTTGTATCACCAGTTGCGTTGCAAGACATATTGACGGCGCAAAAGTATATTCTATAGAAAAAAGTCAGGATGCCTTTGAGTATCTTAAGAAGAATTGTGGAGGCATTGAAAATATTGAGCTGATTTATGGTGATATAAATGATGATTTCGATATTCCGGATGCAGACATGATTATATCTAATCCACCGTACATCAAATCTTCAGTGATTGATAATTTACAGGATGAGGTAAAGAGGGAGCCGGTTATGGCTCTTGACGGTGGTGAGGACGGACTTTTTTTCTATAAACTGATTTGCAACAAATGGATGAGTAAACTAAAGGAAAAAGGCATACTTATTATGGAAATCGGCGAGGAGCAAGGAGAAGATATAATGAATATTTTTTCTGCCTACCAATGCGAAATAAAAAAGGATATGTATGGCAATAATCGTATTGCTGTAATAAAAAAATAATTGGAGAAATATAATGCTTTCTATTTTAGGTTTGATTAGAAACGGTGAATATTTACAGGCTGTGGTATCTGTACTTTCCAGGTGCTTTGTTGTGTTCTGCTGTTTACCAATACACGAACTGGCCCATGGCTGGGTTGCCAACCTTTTGGGAGATAATACTGCTAAGAACCAGGGCAGATTAACCTTTAACCCGTTGGCCCATCTAAATCCTATTGGTACAATTATGATATTTTTGTTTGGTATCGGTTACGCAAATCCTGTACCTATCAACCCAAACAATTTTAAGAAACCAAAGCAGGGGATGGCATTGACCGCTTTGGCAGGACCTGTTAGCAATGTTTTGTTAGGCTTTATTTCGGTTTTCATCTGTTTTGCTATACAAAAATTTGCAGGATACCTATCAGGAGGTAGCTTAATATCTTCAATTGCGGCTTTCTTTTACTTTGCTGCTTATGTAAATGTTACTTTGGCTGTATTTAACCTTTTGCCAATACCGCCACTGGACGGCTCTAAGGTTTTGGCTGCAGTGTTGCCGGACAAAGCATATTACAAGTACATGCAGTACGAGAGATATGTAATGCTGGCAGTATTGATACTTCTGTTTACAGGTGTTTTGGACAGACCTATTTCATTTTTGTCAAATGCTATGATGACATTGATTTCAATTCTTCCAAATTTGATTTTTTAACGGAGAAGTTATGGATAGCTTAACCTATAAATTAGAAGTGTTTGAGGGTCCTATTGACTTGCTCTTACACCTCATTAGTAAGCATAAATTGAATATTAACGATATTCCTATAATTGAGCTTGTTGACCAATATCTTGACTATGTCAGACAGATGGAGGAGGCAGACTTTGATATTGCCGGTGACTTTTTGGAGATGGCGGCACGCCTAATTTACATCAAGACAGTATCTTTATTGCCTCGTCATGAGGAAGCTGAAAAGCTTAAGAAGGAGTTAACCGGTGAACTCATTGAGTATCGCGATTGTAAGATAATGGCACAAAAATTGTCACAGCAAACAGACGGCTTCAATAGATTTGTTCGCAACCCACAGGGTGGATGGGTTAACTACGATTACGATAGATTCCATGAGGGCGAGGAATTACTGGACGCCTATATCAATGTTGCAGGTAAGGCGCAGCGCAGGCTACCGCCTCCAATTGATTCATTCAAGCAAATAGTAGCACGAAAATTTGTTAATGTTGCCTCCAAGGTCAGAACGGTTATGCGTAAGCTTTGGAGTGGCAAAAAGGTCAGCTTTTTGTCCTTATTTGAGGGTGCACAATCTAAATCAGATATTGTTGCTACCTTTTTGGCTGTTCTTGAATTAGCTAAGACAAAAAAAATTACTATCGAAGGTACTATGGAAAACCCAGATGTACAGATGGTAAATGATGTTAGCGAGGTGGATGTGATTGAGTAAAACTGATAACCTAATATCAACACTTGAGGCAATGCTGTTTACTGCCGGCGACCCAATAGAGGCATCAAAGCTGAGCGAAGTATTGGATGTTGATATTGATACCGTAGAGATGATGTTAGGGCATTTGGGAGCCATGTATGACGAGCGTGAATCAGGTCTTATGCTCATTAGAATTGACAACAAGTACCAGCTTTGCACACGGGAGATCTATAATGAGCCTGTACGCAAATTGATGGAGATAAAAAAGAATACTCCGCTTAGCAATGCTGCTTTTGAGGTTCTGGCTATTGTTGCCTACAACAAGACGGTTACCAGGTCTTTTATTGACCAGGTTAGAGGAGTAGACTGTTCGGGTACAATTTCTTCTCTTATTCAAAAAGGATTGATAGAAGAAAAGGGACGTCTTGACCTTCCCGGCAGACCTCTAATATATGGTACAACAGATAGATTCTTAAGATGCTTTTCCCTAAATTCTCTTGATGACTTGCCGGAGCTTCCCAAGACGGAAGAAATTGAGCAAATCGCAAAGGATGATACTCAAACATCCCTGTTCGATGAAAAGGATGTAAAGAATGCAGACGATATTAAAAGAGAGAATGAAATATCTCAGATAGCTGAGGAGGAATAAATGAAGGTATTTTTGATAATATTAGCGGTGCTTGTAATTATCCTTGCAATTATCCTTTCGCTGTCTGCGGAAATAAATATTGTATTTGAAGACAAGTGGACCACACGGGTCAGAGTAGCTTTTATCGAGCGTGAGGTTTCATTGTCCAAGGTACTTAATTTTATTCTGTTTCCGGAAAAAGCCGCAGCAGATGCCGTTGAGGAATTAAAGGAAGATAAGACAGACAGTAAAGCTGACAATACAGTTGAAAATACTGTAAATGCTGAAGATTTAGCATCTAATAATCCACCTGCCAAGCAATCGAAACCAAACTATATTAAGAAGCTTTGGGATGAAGAAGGTATGGTTGGTATTATGTTGCTCATTAGCAATTTGATTGAGACGGTAAATACTGCCGGATTAACTTTATTTAAAGGTTTGCATATTTACTCATTATATGTTAAAATAATAGTTGCAGGATATGATGCTGCCGATTGTGCCAAGACTTACGGCAAGATTTGTGGTATTTATTATCCCATCAAGGGTGTTATCCTCAATGGAATGAAGGTTGACCGGTACGATGATTATGTACAACCCGATTTCATTGCTGATAAAACAGAATACGGATTTCAGTTGATTGCCGGCATAAATGTGGCATTGCTACTAAAAGTGGCGCTGAAAGCCGGTAAAGTATTTTTGGTGAATTTTTTAAAAAATAAATAATTTAGGGGGATATAATTATGAAAGAAACTCCAGTTAACAGAATAATGGAAAGCACACTTGAAAAGATGCGTGAAATGGTTGATGTGTCCACAATCATTGGTGAGCCCATCACTACAGGAAAGACCACACTCATTCCTGTATCCAAGGTATCTTATGGCTTTACATCAGGCGGTACCGATCTTCCATCAAAGCAGAATGCAGAGCTATTCGGCGGTGCCGGTGGCGGTGGTATTTCAATTACACCTGTTGCATTTATCGTTATTCAGGATGAAAAAGTTAGATTGATGCAAATTGATAACTACACATCATCTGCTGACCGTGCAATTTCTATGATTCCTGAGCTTATTGACAAAGTTAGCGAGCTCGTTAATGTAAAGAATAATGAGAGTGCACCGGAGACTAAGACTGAGTAATTAATATTGCAATTTTCACCTGCATATAATTATTTGAATTATGCAGGTGATTGTTTTGTTTACTAAGTTATTATCGCTTTTATGCACTTTGGTTATAGCTGTGCCCACTATATCTTCTTCACAACCTAATATAAGTGCAGCGAGTGCAGTTGCAATGGATAGCGCAACGGGTTATGTCTTTTATGAAAAATCGATGGACGCTCCGCTTCCAATTGCTTCTACTACTAAGATAATGACATGTCTGTTAGCTTGTGAAAGCGGAAAACTGGATAAGATGGTCAAGGTTAATAAATCCATGCTTGATGGTGTTGAAGGCACTATGATATATCTAAAAGTAGGGGACTGTATCAGTCTTTATGACCTTGTACAGGGTGCAATGTTAGCATCGGGGAATGATGCCGCCAAAAGCATTGCTGTTTTTCTTGCAGGTAGCGAAGACAAGTTCTGCCATATTATGAATCGCAGGGCCGTGGAGCTTGGTATGAAGAATACCGAGTTTAGGTCGGCATCAGGCTTGGATATTGGCAATCATCACTCCACAGCGTATGATATGGCATTATTGGCGACTGAGGCCGTTAAAAACAAAACATTGGTGTCAATCAGCTCACAGCAATCAGCTTATATTTCTGTAAATGG
Organism: Eubacterium sp.; assembly: GCA_051881195.1. Classification (GTDB taxonomy): domain Bacteria; phylum Bacillota; class Clostridia; order Oscillospirales; family Acutalibacteraceae; genus Eubacterium_R. The sequence continues at coordinate 44,060 of JBJEPK010000031.1, forward strand.
ATGTAAGCAAAAGATATTCAATCACAACAAGCTACTATCCTATGATTCATCTTATATCGGCTTAAAGACAGGATTCACTAACAAAGCCGGTAGATGTCTTGTAAGTGCATATAAATACAAAAATAATGTGATTATTGTAGTTACCCTCAATGACCCCCAGGACTGGCAGGACCATAAAACTCTTGTTGAATTTGTCAAAGATAAATATAATACATCAAAAGAGCAAAAAGAGTTTGCTATCGATGTTGTTGGGAGTAACACTGACAGCATAATTGCTAAGTGCAAATACGACATTGCATCCATAGATAATATAGAAATAAAGTACTGCTATTACCCAATAATATATGCTCCTGTTAAGGTTGGCGACAGAGTCGGTAAGGCGTTAATTTATAGTGATAATAAGTATATTATGACAGTAGTGATTACTGCCGAGGAGGAGGCACAATATTATGCCTAACGAAGTTAGATTACAAAAATTTCTTGCTGAGCAGGGAGTAGCATCCAGGAGAAAAAGCGAAGACCTAATCCGTGCAGGCAAGGTGAAAGTTAACGGCCATATTGCCATAATCGGTCAAAAAATTAATCCTCGTAAGGACTTGGTTACCGTAGGCAAACAAAAGATAACAGCGCCAAAGAACAGAAAAATGGTGTATCTTATGCTCAACAAGCCCCGAGGATATGTTGTTACTGTGTCCGATGAGTATGACCGCAAAACGGTTATGGACTTGATTCCTGATGTTGAGGAACGAGTATATCCGGTTGGTAGATTGGACAAGGATAGCGAGGGATTATTGCTTTTAACTAACGACGGGTCATTTACAAACAGTATTACTCATCCATCTAAAGGATTCTCAAAGGTTTATAGAGTAACGGTAAGACCTTCTGTAAATGATGAGATTCTTTATAATTTGAGAAATGGTATAGAGATTGACGGCAGAATGACTGCGCCTGCCGAAGTCACCGTTTTGGTTGAAGAGGAAAATAGAGTAGTTTTAGAGTTTATTCTTCACGAGGGAAGAAACAGAGAAATAAGAAAGATGTGTGAGTCTCAAGGTCTTGAGGTAGCAAGGTTAAAAAGGCAAGCTATCGGCTCGCTAAAATTAGGTGTGCTGCCACAGGGTAAGTATAGAGAATTGACAGAATTAGAGGTTAAAAAGCTTTTGCGTTCTGCCGGGCATTAAACATTTGGCGTGATTAGTTCACGCCTTTTTTATTTTTAAAAATTAATTATTGATATTATTGTTAAATAGTGGTATTATGTAAAATAGGAATATTTGGACAATTCACAATTTTGCCCTATATTTCAATGTTAAGGAGGATAAAATATGGACAATTCAGTTATTAATACTGAGGCCTATTCCAGGCTCGCCAAACTCTATGATAACGGCGTATTTACAGAGATTGATAGCTACGCTAAGTCAAAGAACGGCGATACAGAGGTTGTGGCTGGCTTTGGTTATGTCAGCGGTGCTCCATGCTATGCCTTTTCACAAAATGTTGAGGTAAATAATGGTGCTATCACCGTTGCACAATGTGCAAAGCTAAAAAAAATATATGATATGGCTATTAAGACAGGTTATCCTGTAATTGGTATCTATGATTCCAACGGCGTTATGCTGACAGAGGGTTTTGAGGCTCTGTCAGCATACGGCGATATTGTTAAGGCATCTACATCAATTTCCGGTGTTGTTCCGCAAATTTCCATTATTGCAGGCGCATGCTTGGGCACATCGGCTTTGATTGCAAATATGGCAGATATAGTTATTGCTGTAAAGGATGCAGATTTCTATATTTCCTGCCCCAGCGACATTACTGTTGATGAATCTGCCGAAGCAGGGGTTGTTGATATAATTGCTGATGATATTGATTCTGCAATTTCTTCTGCCAAGAGTATTGTTGCCCTGTTGCCGGAAAACAATATTTCCGCCGCTCCGGTACTGGATTTTTCTGCGCCGGATACAGTTGCTTCAATTGACGCCGGTGCAAAGGAGATTGTTGGCGCAATAGCCGATGCAGGTTCAGTTGTTGAACTAAAAGAGAACTACGGTAGCAACCTGATTACTGCCCTTGCAACAGTTAACGGTACCACTGTAGGTTTTGTAGCATTTGACGGAAAGGCAATTTGTCCAAAGTGTGCATACAAGGCTGAGGCTATGATTAAGCTTTGCGACGCATACAATCTGCCGATTATTACTATAGCAAATGCAGATGGTGTTATCAAGGAAACCGAGGCACAGACTCTGGTAGCTACAACAAAGCTTACATCTGCTTATGCAACTGCTACTAGCCCAAAAATTTCTATCATTACAGGCCAAAGCATTGGCGCTGCATATATTATTCTTGCCGACAAAGGTGCAAACGCAGACCTTACACTGGCTTGGGACAATGCTGTGACATCTCCATTGGATGTTGATAGCGCTGTTGCATTTTTGTATAATGACAGACTTTCTGCCGGTGAGGATAGAACTGCACTGGAGACTGAATATAAAGAGACTATCGGTAGTGCCTTTTCAGCCGCTGCCTGTGGCGCAGTTGATGATATATTTGCCGCTGCTGACACAAGAAACAAGGTAATTGCCGCACTCGAAATGCTTTATAGCAAGAGAGAAACCACAATTGCAAGAAAACATTCTGTTAAATAATAGGAGGATATAAATTATGAAGAATTATACAATCACTGTTAATGGAACACCATATAATGTAACAGTGGAGGAGGGAACTTCCTCTGCACCTGTAGCTGCTGCACCGGCACCTCAGCCAACTGCTCCGGCAGCTGCACAGACCCCCGCACCAAAGGATGCACCGGCACCTGCAGGCGGCGTGTCTGTTGACGCTCCAATGCCCGGCAATATTCTTGATGTTAAGGTTAATAACGGTGCCAGCGTTAAATCAGGCGACGTGCTTGTTATTCTCGAAGCTATGAAAATGGAGAACGAGATTGTTGCGCCTCAAGACGGTACAGTTGCATCAATCAATGTATCAAAGGGCGATTCAGTTGAAGCTGGTCAGACCCTAATTACTTTGGGCTAAGAGGTATTAGTATGGCAAAAATCGGAATTACAGAAACAGTATTAAGAGACGCACATCAGTCACTTATCGCTACCAGAATGAGAACTGACGAATTTGTTGATATTCTGGAAAAGATGGACAAGGTTGGCTATCATTCTCTTGAGTGCTGGGGTGGTGCTACATTTGATAGCTGTCTTCGTTTTTTGGATGAGGATCCATGGCAGAGACTACGCTTGATTAGAGAAAAATGCCCTAACACAAAATTGCAAATGCTATTTAGAGGCCAAAATATGCTTGGCTACCGTCACTATAGTGATGAGGTTGTTGATTATTTTGTAAAAAAGAGTATTGACAACGGAATTGATATTCTGCGAATTTTTGACGCTCTCAACGATGTAAGGAATCTGCAGACAGCCATCAATGCTGCCAACAAATACGGCGGTCACGTACAGGCTGCAATTTCTTACACAACCGGCCCGGTATTCGATATTGAGTATTATTGCAATTACGCAAAACAACTGGAAGATGCAGGTGCCAATTCCATTTGTATCAAGGATATGGCCGGCCTTTTGACTCCGTACGGAACATTCGACTTGGTTAAGGCATTAAAAGAAACGGTTAATATTCCAATTCAGCTCCATACTCACTACACCAGCGGTCTTGCATCAATGGTACTAATGAAAGGTATTGAGGCCGGCGTTGATGTAATTGATACAGCTATTTCTCCTCTCGCCATGGGTACATCCCATCCGGCAACAGAGTCAATGGTTGCGGCATTGCAAGGCACAGAGTATGACACCGGTCTTGACATTAAGCAACTTACAGAAATAAGAAACCATTTTGCACCACTGCGCCAAAAGTATCTTGACAGCGGTCTGCTTGACCCCAAGATGCTTGGCGTTGATGCAAATACTCTCTTGTATCAGGTTCCCGGTGGAATGTTATCCAATCTTAACAGCCAGCTAAAGCAAGCCGGTAAGGAGGACAAGCTTGAGGAAGTACTTGCCGAGGTTCCAAGAGTTCGTGAAGATTCCGGTTACCCACCGCTTGTTACTCCTACATCTCAGATTGTTGGTACACAGGCTGTATTCAATGTCATTATGGGCGAGAGATACAAGATGGTAACAAAGGAATTTAAGGATATGGTTGCCGGAAAGTACGGCAAATGTCCTTGTCCTATTGACCCTGAGTTTCAAAAGAAAATTTGCGGCGACGAGGATATTATATCTTGCCGTCCCGCTGACCTTCTTACAGACAAGATTGACGATTTCAAAAATGAAATTGCTGAGTTCTATGAGCAGGAGGAGGATATTCTGTCCTATGCTCAGTTTGGTCAGGTTGCAGTTAAGTTCTTTGAAAAGAGAAGGGATGCAAAGTACAATCTTGACGGTAAACACGACGATATTAACACAAAGGTTCATCCGGTGTAAAATAAAGCGGCGCTTCTATTGAAGTGCTGCTTATTGTTTATTTTGTATAGATATTGTGTTCAAATTTGAATGATTTTGTAACAATTATATTGACGATTTTTTATTATTGTGATACAATTAATAAAATGTTTAATTTGGAGGTTTATTTCAATGAATGTACTTATTTTTGGTGGAACCGGTCTTCTCGGTTCAGCTGCTGCACAAATCTTTATCGACAGAGGTCACAAGGTAAAGACAATTGCATTGCCGCCACTACCGGTAGGTGCTCCAATTCCGGAGGAGATGGAGATTAGCTTTGGCAACTTCCTTGAACTTACTGATGAAGAGCTTGAGGCTGCAATGACAGGCGTTGATGCTTTTGTTTATGCTGCCGGCGTTGATGAGAGAGTTGAGTTCCCACATCCTGTATATGAGGCATACAAGAAGTATAATATTGACCCTGTAGACAGATGTCTTGCTATGGCAAAGAAGTGTGGTGTTAAGCGCTGTGTAGTTCTCGGCTCATATTTTGCATGGCTTGCTAAACAGCGTCCTGATATGAAGCTTTGCGAAAAGCACCCATATATTAAGTCCAGAGTTGACCAGGAAGAGGTTGCATTTAAGTACGCTGACGAGAACATGGGCGTAGGTGTTCTTGAGCTACCTTACATCTTTGGCACACAGCCGGGTCGTAGGCCGGTATGGGTTATTCTTATTGAACAGCTTCAAAGATTTGAGAAGATGCCATTCACTATGTATCCCGCAGGAGGTACCGCAATGCTTACTGTTCGCCAGGTAGGTGAAGCAATTGTTGGCGCAGCAGAGCAGGTTAAGGGCGCAAGAGCTTATGGAATTTCTTGCTATAATCTTACATGGAGAGAATTCCTTAAGATCGTATATCGTGCTATGGACGGTATCGAGGATAGAAAGATTGTTGACGTTCCTAAGTGGACATTCCAGGCTTTCGGTCTTGTAATGAGAAAGGATTACGCAAAGCGTAATGTTGAGTCCGGTATCGACCCTGTTGGACTTGCTGATATTATGGGTATGAATCTCTTTATCCCAACTGACGACACAAAGGAGCTTGGATGCACACCTGATGACATCGAGGCTGCAATCTTTGATTCTATCAAATTGTCCAAGGCTTCATTTGAGGGCAAAGAACAACTTCTGGAAATGAAAGGCGAATAGTCCGTATTACATAACAAAACCTCGTGAGTATTCACGAGGTTTTGTTTTCATATAATCCGTACATCCGCCAAAGACTGAAGATAACCTGCTGTTTTAAGGCAGGTGGGTTTCATCCCCAATGCTTTGTGCTCCCAACTTCCTGCAAAGCAGGGAGGTCTGCATGCCCACATTAGGAGTCTGAATCCCTAATAGTAAGTTGTTCGGGTTATTTAAGACTTTGGTTGTCGAGATGCACAGACCAATATATAATATTTGCTCTATGTTGAGAATTATTACTGTTCCGGCTCAAAATATTCTACATCATATTTTTCTTCAACCTTGGCCATAAGAATGTCGGATACTTGCTCGTATTCCATATCATCTACGATTTCTTCAAGGTATTCGTCGCCATTTTCATCTTCTACGACTTTTAGAATAATGACCTCAAAATCAGCCTCAACAATTTCTTCTTCATCATCCCTGTATTCTGTGATTGCAACATAAACATTATCATCCGTTTCGTATCGCTCAAGAAGTTCAAACAGAATCTCGTTGCCATCCTCATCAGTTACAGAAATAATGTCAGGTTCGTAAAATTCTTCATTTTCCATATTTATCACCATTCCTTTGCCTTTATTATATATTTAATATATAAATTAGTCAATAGCAAAAGTTGTTATGTGTAATATCACTAATATTTTTTTAAATTATTGAAAAAAGTTGTTGACATTTTACAACGAATGTGCTATTATAAGGTTGAACAAAGGAAATGCTTAGAGTAAAGGTACTTGTTAGAGCAAATGTTCAAATTTAATAAGGAGGGTTGACCGATGGATATAACACCTGAGAGTTCAACCACCTGTATAGCATACTAATTTATAACGGTTTTGTTTGGCAGATGTTTTTACGTGCCGGTTCTTTATCAAGAAAATGTGTTATTGCAGGGTTAGTAAGTGCATACGGGTGTGTAATTACAACTGAATATTAAAGTTATATAATCTGTATCCTGCAAGCAGATAGAGATAAAACTCTATAAAATACCAAATTTATCAAAGTGAGGATTACTCCAATGTTCTAGTTAGTTTATACTATACTACGAAAGAGGTAAATTCCAATGGACTAAGAAAAAATAACCCGAGATTATTAGATTTTGAGGTACAGTCCAATGTATAAGTAAAAAAGAAAGGAGCTGTAAAAAAACAGCCCGAATAAAAAATCGACTGCATTCTTTCCGAAAGGTAGGAATGCAGTCTTTTTTGTGATATAATTTAGTTGAATGAAAAAAGATATCACTGAAGTACATTGTACACCATATCAATTAAAATTACCACTAGAAATTACAAAAAAGATAAAAAT
>JBJEPK010000032.1:0-50609 GCA_051881195.1 Eubacterium sp.
TAAAAAAGTGTACTCAAAATGTACTCAATAGAGTAAAAAGAAAACCACAAACCCCTATAAATAAAGGGCTTGTGGTATTTTTGCATCATTCCCACTCTACTGTTGCGGGGGGTTTGGAGGTTACATCGTACACCACTCTGTTTACATGGGCGCACTCGTTGGTAATTCTATTAGATACTGTTGCCAGTATATCGTATGGTATTCTTGCCCAGTCGGCAGTCATAAAATCATCGGTAGTTACCGCACGGATTACCACCAAATTATCATAAGTTCTGTGGTCGCCCATAACGCCTACAGAATTTACTCCCGGTAATACGCAGAAGAATTGAGCGAGCTGGCTTTCGTATCCGTTTTTGGACATTTCGTCACGAAGAACCCAGTCGGCGTCCTGCAAAATCTTAATTTTTTCTGCTGTGACTTCGCCAATAATTCTAACACCTAATCCCGGTCCCGGGAATGGCTGGCGCCATACCAATTCCCTTGGTATTCCTAGCTTTTCGCCTACCGCACGCACTTCGTCCTTAAACAATTCGCCCAGTGGCTCAATGGTGTCGATAAAGTCTATGTCGCTTGGCTTTTCTACCATATTGTGATGAGTCTTAATTACTGCAGTATTGGCTTTGCCGTTGCTCATACCCTTGCCGGATTCTATACGGTCTGGATAAATTGTGCCCTGTGCAAAGTAGCCGTCTTTTGCACGAGCACGCACTTCATCCCAAAATACTTTGTAAAATTCTGTGCCGATAATTTTTCTTTTTTCTTCCGGGTCGGTAACACCCTTAAGGCAAGATAAAAAGTGGTCGCCGCAATTAACACGAACAAAGTTCATATCAAACAGTCTTGTAAATGTTTCCTGTACAAAGTCGCCCTCGTCCTTACGCATTAGGCCGTGGTCAACAAATACACAGGTCAGCTGCTTGCCTACAGCACGGGAGAGCAGGGCAGCCGCAACGGAGCTGTCAACACCGCCGGAGAGACCGAGAATAACATTCTTGTCACCGATTTTTTCCTTTAGTTGGGCAACGGTGTTGTCAATAAAATTGTCCATTACCCAATCGCCGGTACAACCGCAAATATGGTACAGAAAATTGTACAGTAATTGGTTGCCGTATTCGCTGTGAGTAACCTCGGGATGGAACTGAACAGCGAACACATTCTTATCCAAATTATGCATAGCGGCGCAAGGGCAATCATTTGTTTTTCCAATAATTTCGTAGCCCTGTGGTGGGGTAGCGATATAGTCGGTATGGCTCATCCAAACGGTGGATTGGTCGGGAATATCGGCAAATAGTTTTGAGTCGGCGTTTGTTACCTGTAGTTCAATCTTGCCGTATTCGGATACCGGCGCAGTTTGTACCTCGCCGTCGCCCATCCAAGCGATTAGCTGACATCCGTAGCAAATACCCAGTACAGGTATGCCAATATCCAAAATATCCTTTGTGTAATGTGGAGATCTCATATCAAATACTGAGTTGGGTCCGCCGGTAAAAATAATGCCCTTGTAGTTGTTGCCTTTGATTGTATCAAGGTCAACAGTGTAAGGCAAAATTTCCGCATACACATGGTGGTCACGTACACGACGGGCGATAAGCTGGTTGTATTGTCCACCAAAATCAAGTACTAATATCTTTTCCATACTTTCCTCACAATCATAAAAATTTGCTCCTATTATATAACATCAAAAAAATCATTTCAACTCTTTTTGGGATAATATAACCGATTTGTAATACTTTTTATAGTAATTATTAAAATTTATTAATAATATATTTTTATAGTTGTATATTCACGTCCGTTGTGCTATTATATATCCGTGAAATTTTTGTTATTCGGAGGAAACATTATGTACAACGACTACTATGATTCAATTGGCAAGGTTGCCGAAACTGATAAAGAGGTTGCCGATGCAATGGCTCTGGAGCTGAAAAGACAGCGCGAAAATATCGAACTTATTGCTTCTGAAAACCTTGTATCTCCACAGGTTATGGCTGCCATGGGCTCCGTGCTTACAAACAAGTATGCCGAGGGACTTCCGGCTAAGCGTTACTATGGTGGTTGCCAGTATGTTGATATCGTAGAGAATATTGCTATCAAGAGGGCTTGCGAACTTTTTGGCTGCGAGTATGCCAATGTTCAGCCTCACTCAGGCGCTCAGGCTAACACAGCAGTGTATCTTGCACTGCTCAAGCCCGGCGATACCGTAATGGGTATGAGTCTGGACAACGGCGGTCACTTGACTCACGGTTCACCTGCCAATATCTCGGGCAAGTATTTTAACTTCGTGCCTTATGGCGTTGACGACGATGGCTATATCGATCTTGACGCATTTGCTAAGCAGGTGAACAAGGTTAAGCCTCGTTTGGTGGTTGCCGGTGCATCTGCATATCCAAGAGAAATTGACTTTAAGACCATGGCAGATATTGCTCACGCAAACGGCGCAATGTTCATGGTGGATATGGCGCATATTGCCGGTTTGGTTGCAGCAGGCTTGCACCAGTCACCAATTCCTTATGCCGATGTTGTGACCACCACAACTCACAAGACCCTTCGCGGTCCTCGTGGCGGTCTTATCCTGTGCAACAACCCATTCCTGGCTAAAAAACTTAATTCTGCAGTGTTCCCGGGCTCTCAGGGTGGACCGCTTATGCATGTTATTGCAGGTAAAGCAGTATGCTTTGGCGAGGCATTAAAGCCGGAGTTCAAGGAATACCAGCAGAGAGTAATAGACAATGCCAAGGCACTTGCTAAGGGCTTGACCGACAGAGGCCTAAATCTTGTATCGGGCGGCACGGACAATCACCTTTGTCTTCTTGACCTACGTGGTACAGGCGTAAATGGTAAGGAGCTTGAGGCAAGACTTGACGAGGTACACATTACCCTCAATAAAAATACTGTTCCTAATGAACCGTTGTCACCTTTCGTTACCAGCGGCGTGCGTATTGGCACTCCTGCTGCTACAACAAGAGGTCTTAATACAGATGATTTTGACAAGATTGCCGAGTATATTGCCTATGCAGTTACTGACTACGACAACAAGAAGGACGAGATTCTAAAGGGTGTTGCGGATATTTGTGCAAAGTATCCACTCTATGAGTAAGAGATGATGGTATGAAGATTTTTTTGATTTCGCTTCTCAAGTTGGGATTGCGTATTCTGTACGCACCAATCAAATTGCTTAAGACAAAGGACCGGATTGTATATCTGTCACGCCAAAGCAACGAAAAGAGCATGGATATGCTCCTGCTGGAAAAGGCGATTGCAGCCCAAAACCCAAATGTTGAGCAAGTGTTTAGAGTCAAGATGATTGACGATGGCTTGGTTGCTAAGCTGAAGTATTGCTTTTATGTGATAGGGGATATGTACTATCTGGCTACATCAAAGGTGGCTATATTGGATACCTACTCAATTACAGTATCATGCCTCAAGCATAAGAAGTCTCTTAAGGTAATCCAGCTGTGGCATGCACTGGGCGCCCTTAAGAAATTTGGTTTGCAGTCTGTGGGAGCAAAGGACGGTAGGGACGAGAGCGTCAGTCGTGCTATGTGTATGCACAAAAATTACGACTATGTTATCGCACCCAGTCCTGCCACGGCCAAGTTTTATATGGAGGCCTTCGGTGTTGACCAGAGTAAAATTAAGATTTGTCCTATGCCGCGAGTTGACCGTATAATTGACGGCGAGGCAAAGACCACAGAGTTTTTTAGCCTGAATCCCGGAGTTGGGGCAAAGAAAATTGTTGTGTATGTTCCCACATTCCGTGAGCGTGAGGCATATATTACCCAGATGCTTAAAACGGAGTTTGAGGATATGGAGGATTATCAGTTGATTATCAGTCCACATCCATTATCCAAGGTGCATCAGGAGGAGAAGTATTTGCCTAACGGCAGTTTTTCATCCTTGGATTTGATGAAGATTGCTGATATTATCATCACTGATTACAGTGCCTGTGCCTTTGAAGCAGCATTGTTGATGAAGCCACTGTATTTCTTCGTACCGGATTATAAGGAATACAACTCCGATAGGGGAGTAAATATTGATATTAAGGAAGAGATGGCAGATGCCGTATTTGAGCAGGCTGATGAACTGGTAGCAGCCATTAAGGTCGGCAATTACGATATGGCGGCGCTCTATTCCTTTAAGGACAAATATGTTCAGACTAACAACGGCAACAACGCAGAGGTTTTGGCTAAATTTGTGTTGATGCAAATGTAGGAGTTATATTATGAGACGAGTATTAACATACGGCACATTCGATTTGCTGCATTACGGCCATATCGAAATTTTAAGACGCGCAAAGGCGCTGGGCGACTACCTTGTAGTGGCTTTGTCTACGGACGAGTTCAATGCCCTCAAGGGAAAGGTTGCCTACCACAGCTACGAAACCAGAAAAAAGATGCTGGAGGCAATTCGGTATGTTGACCTGGTTATCCCGGAAAATAGTTGGGAGCAAAAGCTGGATGATGTAAAGACTTATCATATTGATACTGTTGTTATGGGATCCGACTGGGCCGGCTCAGACAAGTTTGATTACCTTAAGGATTACTGTCAGGTGGTATATTTGGACAGAACTCCCGGTGTATCCACCACTATGATAAAGAATGACCTTCAACTTAAGGAGGCTGTCCGGGATAAGGACCAGCTTCCGGAATAACATATTATTGATTTAGGGGATTAATTGCAGTGTTTAATCGAACAAAAGCTAAGATTAAAAAACTGAATAACAGCGTAAAGCCTTCCTACCTCAAGTACTCCACTTATCCTGTAGATGACAAAATGGTGTTGCTGGAGGGAGGTCAGGGCTCTAATATCCATGGCAATATGTTTGCTATGCTTAAGGAACTATGCACGAACTCAATGTGGAAGGATTACAAGCCGGTGTTTGTGGTTACAGAGGACACTATGACTAAAGCCAGGGACAAGATGGCCTTGTATGGATTTGGCAGTGTCGTACTTACTGTGCGAAATTCTGACGAGTACTGTCGCTATCTTGCAACAGCAAAGTATCTTATGACCGACAATTCATTCCCACCTTACTTTAGCAAGCGTCAGGAACAGGTTTTCTTTAACACCTGGCATGGTACACCGCTCAAGACATTGGGTATGTCCGACAAGTCCAATTTGGCATCGTTGGCTAATATCCAAAAGAACTATTTGATGAGTGACTACGCATTGTTCCCAAATGAGTTTACAAAGGACGTATTTATGCAGGACTACGACCTGGAGCCAATCTTCAGGGGAAAGTCTCTTGTTGCCAATTACCCACGCAATTACGTTTTTTACCAAAAGGATGTTACCCGGCTGAGACAACAGTTCGGTTTTGGAAGCAAGACGGTGTTTGCTTATATGCCTACATGGCGCGGCACAGGTCGTACTGCCAATACAGAATACCAAATCAAGGAGACCTTGCAGATTTTGCGAGAGTTTGACAAGCAGCTGAGCGACGATCAATTGCTGCTGGTTAATTTGCATTTCTTGTTGGCAAATAATATTGATTGCGGCGAATTTGAGCACATAGAGAGCTTCCCGGATTTGTATGAAACTTACGAGGTATTGGCTGCTTGTGACGGCCTTGTTACCGACTACTCCAGCGTGTTTTTTGATTTTGCAGTTACCGGCAAAAAGATTATTCTTTTTGCCTATGACAAGGAGAACTATCTGTTTACTCGTGGTACATATATGCCATTTGAGTCGTTGCCATTCCCTATATGCGAGACTGTTGACGACACTGTTGCACAGATGTCCGTTCCGGTTGAGCCATACGATGATTTTGTGACTCGGTACTGCCCTAATGGGTCCTATGATAGTTGCCGGTATTTGTTCGATATGCTGGTTAAAGGCGAGTCCAAGTATTATACCATCAACCAGCACAAAGCGAATGACAATATTTGTCTGTTATATGTGGGTACTATACCGGAGACCTACTTTGATAATATCAAGAAGTATATGAGCGATAACCCGGAGTATAAGTATGTTATCGCATATCGCCATAATTTCACAAAGAAAACAAAAGAATTTGTGGATTCATTGGATGATGATGTTGCAACTTTGGGTATTATCACGGCATTTCAGGCTCGCTTAAGTGAGGCTGCTGCCTTTGCTGCCCACAAACAACTGGGAATTTGCAAAAACAATAAGAAGATGGATGACCTTTTAACCAGAGAAAGAGACAGACTGTTCTATTCTATAACTCCAAAAAGGATTGTTGATTTTTCTTGTGGCAATACCTTGATTGCAGGTGTGTTGTCCAAAATGACCGGCGAAAAGATTTATGTAGAGCACGGCAAATTTTTCTGCGTCAGTCCACGATTTGCAAAAACAGCAAAGTACATTAAGGCTTATGAAAAAAACTACGGCTTTAAGTGTGACAACCGAGTGGAGATTGAGGAACAGCAGTATTTGTTGGAGAACGAAGATAATCCGCTTGCAGACTATACTTTTAGAAAAAACTCCAGCATGGACAATATTCTTCCGATATATTTTAGAGGCAGACACAGTATGAAATGTATTAGTTTGTTCCGTCTCAAAACACCGGTAAAGATTAGAATGAAGGACACCTACCTGACAGTTGGAGACAATCGGTACAAAGCCCATTTCTTTGCTACCAGAAACAGGAGGTCAACCCATCATATAGGCATTTATTCCTTCAGCGTTCCTATGAGGGATGTTGTGGATATGCCGGCAACAAATATGGTGGCCTTGTGCTACAAAAATGAATTAGGCAAGATTGTTCAGTGTCATGTAATCTATTTTTCACTGATATATAGGTTTTTCCTCGGCCTCAGAGGACCGGTTAATTATGATAAAAAGACGGATACCGTTGCCGTTTTCAGACAATCCAAGAACAACAGACTTAATGTGTATGTGCGAAAGCATATTAAGTCCGACAAGTTCTCAGAACAGCTAAAGCAGTGCATAGCCTTTTTTGCATCATTGCTATGGCATAGCAGGAAGGCCCATAATCTCATTATGCTGTACGAAAAAAATTCGTCAAAGTATGAGGAGAGTGCCAGTGTTACATTTGAGTATTTGATTGACCACGGATACAGGGACGCTTACTTTATTGTAGACAAGGATTACGAGTATATTGACCGTATTCCGGAAAAGTATTTGTCCAATATTGTGTACAAGAATACACTGAAGCATTATTTGTATTTCTTCAAGGCAAAGACCTTTATCGGTACTGAGGCGCTTGTACATGCTATCGACCTAAAGATATTTAACATTCTTGCTCTCAAGAAAATTGCAGACAAGAATCTTAATTATGTATTTTTACAGCACGGCGTAATGTATATGGTGTCCCTTGACAGCGAGGCACGGAATATGTTCAACCGCAAGCGATTGTTAGGAAAGTACAGGGTTGTTGTATCCTCTCATGCCGAGGCCGACCACTTTACACAATTGGGCGGTCATTTGCCGGAGGACTTGTATATCACCGGTTTGCCTAAGTTCGACCGTAATGTATTGTCACCGGACGCTGACAAGATTGTTATTATGCCTACTTGGCGTCCTTGGGAAATCAATATGGACCGTGATGATTTTGTTCACACCGGTTACTTTAAGATGCTTAACAAATTGTATAACAGCGTACCGGATGAACTTAAGGATAAGGTACTTGTGCTGCCTCATCCGTTGATTGTCAACGAGCTGCACAATATGAATTTTGATTTTGAGGGTAATGTTGTTATCGGCGCCAGATATGATGACATCCTCCAGCAGGCAAGACTGCTGATTACCGACTACTCCTCAATCGCTTTTGACGCATTTTATCGTGGAGCAAGAGTAATCTTTTATTGGGAAGAAAAGGATTATTGTATGTCCCAGTACGGTCCCAGCACAAAGCTTATGCTTAATGAGGATAATGTGTATGGCGATTATTTCTACAGCACCGACGGTCTAAGCGATGCAATTCGCAGGAATTACTATAATCCACAGACCGAGGAGTATAAGCAAAAGTATTCTCATATTGTGGAATTCCATGACGGGAAGAATACAGAACGTCTTATCCAATCACTCAAAGAAGACGGAATTATCAAAATATAGTTAGAAGGTAAAGCATGAGTTACACAATATCAAAAAAATATGCCTCTATGAAGCCCTCTGCCGTAAGAGAAATCCTAAAGGCCACATCCCAGCCGGGTATGATTGCATTTGCCGGTGGTTCTCCTGCAGTTGAGGCGTTTCCCTGCGATGAGGTAAAAAAGCTTTCAGCCGAGATTTTGGCAGAAGACCCTGTTTCAGCATTGGTGTATGGTGTCAGCGAGGGTTATGAGCCCTTGAGAAATACCGTAAAGGCTTGGTTAAAAAAGCGTAACGGAATCGGAACCGACGACGATACTGTGATTATTACTGCCGGTGGTACTCAGGTTATGGATATTGCCACTCGAATTCTTACTGACGAGGGAGACACAGTTATTTGTGAGGAACCGTCCTTTATCGGCTCACTTAACGCATTTCGTTCTCACGGCTGCAAACTCAAAGGCGTTCCTATCGACCATGACGGAATGAATATTGACGCACTGGAGCAGGTCATCAAGGAGACTCCACATGCAAAATTCATCTACACCATACCTAATTTCCAAAATCCGGGCGGCACAACTCTGTCTTGGGAAAAGCGTAAGCGTATGTACCAATTGGCAAAGGAAAATGGGTTGGTTATCCTGGAGGATGACCCGTACGGTAACCTAAGAGTAGAGGGCGAGGCAATACCTGCCATAAAGACTCTTGACCGTGACGGAATAGTTATATATGCCGGTTCTTTCTCAAAGATACTTGCTCCCGGTATTCGTGTTGCCTATGCCGTAGTTCCAAGCAAAATGGCCGGCTCATTTACTATTGGCAAGCAGGTCAGCGATGTTCATACAGGCGTGCTCAACCAGATGATAGTCCATCGCTGGTTTGAGGAATATGATGTGGATGCTCATATTGACCGTATATGCAAGATTTACCGGCGCAAGCTTAACCTTATGTGTGATATGCTGGATAAACATTGCCCGGAGATACAGTATGTCAGGCCCCAAGGCGGCTTGTTCCTTTGGGCAAAGCTGCCGGACAATGTGGATATGCTTGACTATTGTAATCGACTGGTGGAGCGCAATGTAGCTGTTGTACCCGGTACGGCATTTCTAATTGATGATACAGCTCAGTGTAGCTATGTACGACTTAATTTTTCTACCCCCGATGATGACAATATTGTCAAGGGTGTAGAAATTATGGGCGAAACCCTAAGAGAATACTAAAGAAAAGAGAAGAGATATGTCAGAGGAAACAAAAGTAGAAAGAAAAAAGAGGAGTTTGTCCTTAATCCAGCCAACATCAATCCCAACCTTGGGCAATTACCTTGGCGCCATGAAGGGATGGCCGGCATTTCAGCAGGATTTTGACACCATATTCGGTATTGCAGACCTGCACTCCATTACCGTAAGACAGGAGCCGGCAAAGCTTCGTCAACAAACCACACAGCTTTATGCAATGCTGCTGGCATTGGGTCTTGACCCACAGGAGGGTATTGTGTTTGTACAGTCCCATGTGCCTGCTCACTCTCAGTTGGGTTGGTTGCTTAATTGTTATACCCAGTTTGGCGAGCTTAATCGTATGACTCAGTTCAAGGACAAGTCGGTACAGCATGCAGATAATGTAAATGCCGGATTGTTCACATATCCTTGCTTGATGGCTGCTGATATTCTGCTGTACCAAGCAGATGTTGTGCCCGTAGGCGCAGACCAAAAACAGCATTTGGAGATTACTCGAGATATTGCTGAAAGGTTTAATGGTATTTACGGCAATGTGTTTACCGTGCCGGAGCCATATATCCCTAAGACAGGCGCCCGTGTGATGTCCTTGCAAAACCCTACAAGCAAGATGTCCAAGTCGGACCCTAATCCAAAGGGCACCGTATATCTTACTGATGAACCCGGCGTTATTATGAAAAAGTTTAAGTCCGCCGTTACCGACAGCGAGATGTCCGTTCACTACGGCGAGGGAAAGGATGGCATCAATAACCTGATGACCATATACTCTGCCGTTACCGGTGACAGCCTTGAGACTATTGAGCACGACTTTAGCGGCAAGGGTTATGGCGACTTCAAGAAAGCAGTCGGAGAAGCAGTTGTCGCTGAGCTTGAGCCTATTCAGGCAAGATATAATCAGTATATGCAGGATAAGGCATATATGCAGGAGTGTTGGACTCACGGCGCAGATATTGCATCCCGTGTTGCCGGCAGAACATTATCCAAAGTGATGAAAAAAATTGGATTTTTGCAAAAATGATGTAGGAGAATATACATGGGAATTAACAATATCATTAACTTGTTAGGTGGACTTGGCCTATTTCTCTTCGGTATGAAGTATATGAGCGATGGCCTTAGCCAAGTAGCAGGCAATAAAATGAAATCGCTGCTGGAAAAGTTAACCCGTAACAGATTCAAGGGGTTTCTGCTGGGAGTATTGGTAACTGCCATTATTCAGTCATCATCAGCCACCACAGTTATGCTGATGGGCTTTCTTAACGCAGGTATTATGGATTTGGCACAGGCAACCGGAGTTATCATCGGCGCCAATATAGGTACCACAATTACAGCCGTGCTTATTGCTATTGACGTTTCTTTTATTGCTCCGTTTTGTATCTTTATCGGTGCTGCCATTGCATTGTTTTCAAAAAAGCAAACCCAAAGATATATTGGCCAGATTATTCTTGGTTTTGGTATCCTGTTCTTTGGACTCAAGTATATGAGCGGCGATAGTGCTATGGGCGTACTCAAGACCAGCGAGGCCTTTCAGAACTTCATTACTAAGGCTAATAATCCAATACTCGGACTAATTATCGGTATTGTTATGTGCTCGGTGCTGCAGTCATCCAGTGCATCCATCGGTGTACTCCAGGTACTTGCTATGCAGGGCATTATGCCAATGAGCTTTGCTATATATCTCATCATTGGCATCAATGTAGGCTCTGCCATGCCTCTTTTCCTATCGGCTATTGGCGCAAAAACAAATGCAAAGAGGGCAGCAGTTATCTACTTCCTGTTCGATTTTGTGGGTATGCTGATATTTATGCCGGTGGCAATGTTTACGCCGTATGCCGACTGGCTCACCACAGTGTCCGACAAGGGTGCTGTTCAGGTAGCAGCAGGACATATTATATTCAAGGTCGTTACTGCAGTAGTTCTCCTTCCATTCATAAAGACTATCGTAAAGATTTCCGAAAAGCTGGTAGTAGAAAGAGAGCACGAAACAAAAATGCGATTCCAGTATATTGACAAGAAGACAAGTACCAATCAGTTCAGTACTGCATTACAGATTGGCAGCGAGGTGGAGCGTATGGCAAAGCTGGTTAGAGAAAACTTTATTCTCGCCTGCGACGGCTTCCTAAATGCAGACACCTCCAATGAGCGTCAAATCAAGGAAAATGAGGAGCTTATAAATTGGCTTAATCATAGTATCAGTGATTTTTTGGTTACTGTAACATCCCAAACCTTGAGTGGCGATGTTTCCGAGTATCTTGGTAAGCTGTTCCATGCTATCACGGATTTGGAGCGTATCGGCGACCATGCTCTCAATATTATGGAGCGTACATCTGCGGCGCTGGAGCATAATATTGGCTTTACTGACGCCGGTCTTGCCGAGTTTAAGGAAATCTATGACCTGGATTTGGAGCTTTTTGACCACAGCATTGCTGCATTTGTAAACAAGAGACTGCCCGATGACGAGGAGCACTTGCTTCACTATATGGAGGACAGGATTGATTCTCTTACTATTCAGGCTCAGGACAATCATGTTGAAAGACTTAGAGAAAAGAAATGCCATACTTCGTCCGGTGTTATATTTACAAAGGCATTGCAGGATTTGGAGCGTGTTGGCGATCATTCCTACAATATCGCATGGGCAGCCCGTAAGGATAAGGACCTCATCAGACAGATTTAGTAATTATGCAGGGAAGACGAACTAATTTAGATAAGCTTAGAACCTTGGTTTTTGGCAGGGATTTGAGGATAACTAAGGGAGATGTGTATCCTATCACATACCCCTATGATTATTCTTCCTATTATCCGGAGGATGAATATATCCACCACCAGGAGCCACAGGGTAGTGACATTTTTGATATTCGGTTTTATGGCGCCGGTACAAATTGTGATGACAATTCTCAGTACATAACCCGGGCTATAGCAGATGCAAGCAGGGTGGGGGGCACTGTTCTGGTGTCAGGTGGTGATTATGTTACCACCACAATTGAGCTTTTGTCAGGTGTTACTCTATTTATTGAGCGTGGCTCATCACTTTCATCAAACAAGACCGGTGTAGGGTATGACCATAGGGGCATTATCCACGCAGACGGAGCAGAGAATATTACTATCACCGGTGGCGGCAAGGTTAAGGGTAATGGCGAATATTTTGGACTGAAGCCATTATGGGATGCCAATATGACCTGCCATCCCGATTATATTGATGTTATTGCTATGCGTCGTGACGCTCGCGCCCAAATTAGATTTGCTCATAGGAGCAAGTATGGCGGGCCCATATATTTTAGGAATTGTCGCAATGTGGTGGCAAACAATTTTGTTATCGAAAATGCCGCTCATTGGTCATTTCGTATTGAGAATTGCGACGGTGTACATATTAGCAATTTTGTTATCAACAACAACCGTCATGTTGCCAATGCAGACGGGTTTGATATAGCCGGCAGCAGCAATGTGGATATTAATCATTGTTTTGTATCTACAGCTGACGACGGTATTTGTATAAAAAATGCAGTTTGGCTTGGCAATACCGGTGCTATAGAAAATATTAATGTTTCTGATTGCGAGGTTATCTCCTGCGCCAACTCTTTTAAGATAGGTACGGAGACCACCTATGATATACGCAATGTTACGGTTAAGGATTGCCGTTTTTTCATGACAGACATTTATCCCGGCACAGTCAGCGGAATTGCTATTGAGTCTGCCGACGGTGCGGTGGTAGATAATATAAATGTATATAATATAAGAATGGACCGTGTTACCTGCCCGATTTTTATTCGACTGTGTAACCGTAATCGTGCTGCAACAGTTGATGCCCAATCTGCCAATGCAGTAGAATTCGGACAGAAAAAGAAAAAGGCATCTTCTGCCGGCAAGGATACTTTTGATATGCTGGGAGAGGTAAAGAATATTGTTATTGACGGGGTTCACGCCACCAATGCCGAGATACCTGTTATTGTGGCAGGATTTACTCAAAATAGTGTTACTCATTATGTTGGCAATGTAACTCTCGCTAACATAAATATGGAGTATTCACCTTACAAAGAGGTGTATGATAAGCGTCGCTTTATTCCCGAATATAGTGATGTGTATCCCGAGGCTTGGCGTTTTCGTAATCTGCCTGCTTATGCAATATGGGCACGCCATGTCAAAGGACTGAAACTATGCGATTTTCAGTGCTCGCCGCCTCGCAGCACTTGGAAAAAAGAATTTATTATGGAGGATGTTATCTAGGATAACGACACTGCTATGGATATTATTGATGTTTGCAAACAATTTCGTTTTGATGGGGACTTTGTTTCCTGCAAGGAGTTCGGCTCAGGCCATATTAACAAAACATATATTGCCGAGTATAACGACAACGGTTACACCCAAAATTATGTGGTGCAGAGGGTAAACAATAATGTATTTAAGAACATTGATGACCTTATGAATAATGTATTTGCCGTAACCTCATATCTTCGCGATGTTATTAGGAAGAATGGCGGCGACCCTGACAGGGAAACACTGCATTATATTCGTACCAAGGATGGTGACAAATATCTAAAGGCCGATGATGGCGGATTTTATCGCGCATATATTTTTGTAAAAGATTCTATCAGCTATGATAGTGTTGATAGTGCCGATACCTTTATGTCCAGCGGTGTTGCCTTTGGCAGATTCCAAAGACTGTTGTCAGATTTTGATGCAGATACTCTTGCTGAGACTATTCCTAATTTCCACAACACACCATGGCGATATGAAAATGAGTTTATGCCTGCTGTGGAGAGAGATGCAGTTGGTAGAAAAAGTAGTTGTACTCAGTTGATAGACGACTATATCAGCCGTCACGATGTTATGTCCAGACTTACCGATATGATTGCTTCCGGTGAACTTCCGCTGCGAGTTACACACAATGACACCAAGCTTAACAATGTTATGTTTGACGCCAATACAGGCGAGTGCGTTTGTGTTATTGATCTGGATACAGTTATGCCCGGTCTTGCTCTTTATGACTTCGGCGACTCCATAAGATTTGGTGCGTCCACAGCCAGCGAGGATGAGCAGGATTTGGACAAGGTATATATGGATATTGATTATTTTGCTGCTTACGCAAAGGGCTTTTTGAGCGAAGCGGGAGATGCGCTGACTCAGGCAGAAAAGGACAATCTGGCATTCTCTGCGCTGCTGATGACTTTGGAGTGCGGAATGCGTTTTCTCACGGATTATCTCAACGGCGATACATATTTTAATACAGAATATGATGACCAGAATTTGGCTCGAGCTAAGAACCAAATGAAGCTGGTAAAGGATATGGAAACAAAGATGCCTTTGATGGAACAAATAATAAAGGAACTGTAATTATATATGCTAAAAAAGAATGACGATATACAGCTTAGTATTCAGTCCGTGACATCGGAGGGTTCTGCAGTAGGGCATTACGACGGTATGGCAGTGTTTGTGAGAGGAGCAGTCCCCGGGGATACAATCATTGCTCATATAATTAAGGTATCCAAGAGATATGCCGTCGCTACTCTCAAGGAGGTGCTTGTTGAATCCGGCAGTCGTATTGTCTCTGACTGTCCTGTGTCATCCGGATGCGGTGGTTGTTCCTTTAGGAATATGACATACGACGAGGAGCTGGCATACAAGCACAGCAGAGTGGTTGATGCCATTACCCGTATTGGCCATCTGGATGTGCCGGTTATGGATGTAATAGGTGCTGACGGTATTGACCATTACCGCAACAAGGCTCAGTATCCGGTTAGCATTGTGGATGGGCAGCTGATGGCAGGTTTTTATGCTTACAAGAGTCATCGCATTATCCCTTGCGGCGATTGCAGACTGCAGCCTGTTGAGTTTGGGACTTGTATTGACGCATTCGCCCGGTGGGTTAAGAGTGCAAATGTTGATTCTTACGATGAGAATACAGGCAGAGGTCTGCTGCGGCATATATATCTTCGCAAGGCCTTTGGCACAGGGCAGATTATGGCATGTGCTGTAGTAAACGGCACCTCCATCCCTAATCAGGATTTGCTTATTGAATTGCTAACTGCAGTACCGGGAGTAGCTTCTGTTTGCGTTAACATTAATACTCAACCGGGCAATGTTGTGTTAGGCAAAACTACTATTACCATTTGGGGCAGCCAAAATATTACCGATGAGTTGTTGGGCAAAAAATTCGTGATAGCACCCAATTCATTTTATCAAGTTAATCATGACCAGTGCGAAAAGCTTTATACAAAGGCAATTGAGTACGCTCGGCTTACCGGTGCAGAAACGGTTATCGACCTATATTGCGGCGCCGGTACTATCGGCCTTAGTATGGCTGACAAAGCGAAGCAGATTATCGGTGTAGAGATTATTCCACAAGCAATAGAGAATGCAAAAACAAATGCAAAGATAAATAATATTAACAATGCAGAGTTCTTTTGCGGCGACGCTTGCGACCTTGCCTCATCGCTGGAGAATAGTGGCATAAGTCCGGATGTTGTTGTCCTGGACCCGCCCCGTAAGGGGTGTCAAAAAGAGCTTTTTGATGTAATACACAGGATGTCACCGGGCAGGATTGTATATGTGTCCTGTGATAGTGCCACATTGGCCCGTGACCTGGAAATATTACATACCAAAGGTTATATAACCCGGGAGATAACTCCAGTCGATATGTTCCCCCGCACCCCACATGTGGAGATAGTAGCAGTGGTGGAACGAGTGTGAATACAATTTTTTTTGATAAAGGAGATATATATGGATAATATTGAAAATCAGGACAATCTTCAACCAAATGAAGAGGAAGTTACAGCTGCAGTTGTTGAAGAAAAACCAAAAAAACTGGTTCCGTCCCCTCTGAATATCAGACGAGTTATGGACAAAACGGGCTGGACTGCTTACGAAACCTATCGTCACATGCGCGAGATACACAATAAGAAGCAGGTGACATACAACACCATTGTCAGAGATAACCTTTGGTATGATTACAAGGTTGAAGAAGCCGAGACTGTTTTTGATAAGGAAAAAAAGCCGTATTTATCAAAGATTAAGGTTAAGGAGTTTAACAGCTTGTTCTATACCGAAGAACAAAGAAAAGCTATAAGAAGCATGAAAAAAGGCAAGTTGACCCTTAAAATTTTGTTCGATTATCTGAAAATTGAATTGCCACAAAGTATCGAGGGCATTGATTACAACAAGAGTATTGTTGACAAGTTAGCTTTTAGACCGGCACAATTGAAACCCGGCTCTGTATATTTTTGTGTTATCAACACCAATGTTTGCCCGGCCGTGTTTGGAAAAAACAAGCCGGCGGTTGTTATCGGTTATCCAAAGTTCGAAAAGGATTTTGCCGATAGCGGAATTCCGTTTTTCCCTTGTAAGCAGTTGAATAGCTATATTTTGGATATTTCGGAGATTTGGCGAAAGAGGTTTGACACAAAGGTTGTTGCAATTACCGGTAGCGTAGGCAAAACCTCCACTACCGAAATGATTGCAAAGGTGGCAAGTGCGTCAAGAAAGACGTACAAGGTATGGGGAAATATAAATACTACTTGGCAGATTTCCAGATTTATCTTTAATCTTAAGCCTGAATATGAAGTGTTTGTGCAGGAATGTTCGGGCTGTTTCGTCGGACAGTTGGAAAAAACTTCTCGTCAATTGAGACCTGATATTTTTGTAATCACCAATATCGGTAATTGTCATATAGGCAAGTTCGACGGAAAATATGAAATGCTGTTGCACGAAAAAATCGCTTTTGACCGACATGCAAAAAAAGATTCCATAGGCGTTATTAACTGGGATGACCCATTGCTAAAAAAGGCAAACTACAAGCATAAGATTATCAGTTATTCAATGAATGACCCGCAGGCCGATTACCATGCCGAAAATATTGTGGAGCGTGACGGTAAAATAACCTGCGACATTGTGGAAAAAGACGGCACCAGGACTGCTGTTCTGATTAATTTGTGTGGTATTCACAATGTTTACAATGCTCTCACAGCATTTATTGTAGGCTCACTGCTGGGAATAGAAAAGGATAAAATTGTTGAGTCCATTGCCGGCTACAGAACAACCGGTATCAGACAAAATTTGACCAACCTCGGCGGCCAAAAAGTATATTTGGATTTTTACAATGCAGCGGACAAGTCCATAAGGACATCCTTGATGACTGCCGATACTATTACCATTCCGCCGGGTAGCAAAAGATTTGCCGTTCTCGGCGATGTGCTTGAGCTTGGTGACGAGAGTGAAACTATTCACAGAGGTATTGGCAATATTGTTGCAGAGGTTAACTCTGTTGACGAGGTGTTCTTTTTTGGTAATGATAGCAGGTTTGCATTTGAAGAGGCAAAAAAAGCGGGTGTAAAATGCAGATATTCATCAAATCGCCAGGAAATAATTGATTGGCTTCAAAGTGAACTTTCCGACAATGATTTGCTGTTGCTAAAAGGAAGCCACGGTATGCAAATGCACAAATTTGTTGATGCAATTTACGGTACAAGCTATTATTTTGATGACGAAGATTTGATTACTTCATTTCCAAAGGTACAATTTGGCGCAAATTATTACCGACTTATTGATGATTACGGGGCTTGCCTCTATGCAGGCAAAAAAGCCGGCGATACTCTTGAACTTCCAAACGAGGTTGACGGATTTGCCTTGCGAATTATCGGCAAACAGGCTTTTGCCAAATCAAAGTATGAGCAAGTTATTATGCCGGATTCTGTATTAGGCATAGCAAACGGCGCCTTTTCCAATAGTAAAAACTTGAGACAAATTGCATTTTCGTCAAATCTAAAATTTATTGGCGCAAACGCATTTTCTAATTGCAAAAATCTAAAAAAAGTTGTTATACCTTATGGCGTAACCACTATCGACAAGGATGCCTTTTCCGGTTGCGAAGAGTTAAAAAAGATTACAATCCCATCCACTGTAAAGACTATTAATTCTCCGTTTGGTGATAAGGCATCAAAAATTAAAATTCGTTGTCCAAAGGACTCCTATGCATATCAATGGGCAAAGGAAAACGGTTACAAGGTTAGAAGAATTAGAGAAAGGGTAGTTAAATAAACGACATATAAGGGCTTTAGTGTATGAAAACAATAGAGATAAAAGAGTATCAAAAAGAGTACAAAACAAACAGTGATGCAAGCGAATCCGTTGTTGTCAGCATCCCTATTGTATCCAGCGTTGATGGAGTGGTTGACAAAACAGAGATAATAACATACGAGTTTGATAAGGAGTATGACCAATATTTTTGTTACGGCAGATGCGACGGTATTGTTGTACAGCTTTTTTGGCACGCTATGAGAACAAAGTATGACAATATTGTTTGCAAATATCCTATGTCGGAATTGCTTTGGTACAATCTTACATATAATATCATCCCGCAGATTGCTTTGTGTAGCGAGGGTAAGAGCAAAAAGGTATCCCTGGATGTTCCACTCACAAAAGAGCAGTATCATCCTACCAGACCGGGTATGGGTATGAGCCGTGGAATTGACTCTTTTGCAACTTTTTATGAGTACTATGATTTTCCTCTTGAGGATTACAGAGTAGCGCAGCTTACATACTATAATGTTGGTGCTCATCACGGTCAGGGTGTTAAAGACAGAACTATGAGAGAACGCTATTTAGGCCAACTTGTGGGCACAAAAGCTTTTTGCGAAGAGTATAATTTTCCGTTGCTTGCAATAGATACTAACTTGCACCAATTCTATTTTGATATGTTCAAATTTGTCAGATTTGACAGAACGCATATATATAGAAACTTGGGTTGTACTCTTATGTTCCAAAAGCTGTTTAGCAAGTATTATTATTCCTCCTCGTATAATTTAAACCAGTTTGAGGTTGGCGTTGATTTGGACCACGCGCATCACGAAAAGTGGCTGATACCTCTCTTGTCAACCGAAAATACTACTACTATCAGTTCAAATCAGGATTGGGAGCGAATTGACAAAACAAGATTTGTTGCCGACAAAGAGGGCTGCAATAATCATTTGTTGGTGTGTTTTTCCGAGGACAAAAATTGTGGCAAATGTGCAAAATGCCAAAGAACATTGATGCAGTTGGATTCCTTGGGAGGAAACTATTTAGACAACTTTGCAAATTCATTTGACCTAAAAGAGTATTACGAAAACGATAGAATCCGTTGGTTCAATGATATTGATAATTTGATGGTTAACGGATTGTTGGCATGCACTTATGTTGAGGCTTTTTATGAGGCGTTGAAGAACAGACCTGAGCTTGTGCTGAATTCCAGTCATGTTACTAAATTTGATACTCCATTAAAGCTTTCTGTAAAGACTTCAGGCTTGAATGTTCGCAAAAATCCGGAGCTTGGCTCTCCTATTCTCTACAGAATGCCAAGAGGATTCAAGATAGAATGTGACCTTGAATGTGATGGCTGGTGCAAGGTTGTACTACAGGATGGTACAATCGGTTGGAGCTTAAGAAAGTATTTTAAAGAATTGTAATTTAATACCAAATTATGTTACCCTCTGTCGATGCTTTGGCAGGGGGCGAGTTACTGTATTATTATAAAAAAATCTATTGTAATTCCTTTAGATTTTTGGTATTATATTGTGTGTATGTGCGTGTTTACGCAAGAACCATTGTTTTGAGAGAGGTTGTATGTTAATTATGGCAAATTTTGATATTGTTATTATTGGTGCCGGACCCGGTGGTATATTCTCTGCTTTTGAACTGGCGAAGAATAACAGTGACCTAAATATAGCTGTTTTTGAGGCAGGCAATTCCCTGGATAAAAGAAAGTGTCCAATCGATGGTGACAAGATTAAATCCTGTATAGGATGCAAGACCTGTGCTATTATGAGTGGCTTCGGTGGTGCCG
Organism: Eubacterium sp.; assembly: GCA_051881195.1. GTDB lineage: Bacteria > Bacillota > Clostridia > Oscillospirales > Acutalibacteraceae > Eubacterium_R. Next base: position 20,053 of record JBJEPK010000032.1, read on the forward strand.
GTGCTTTTTCTGACGGTAAGTACAATATTACTAACGACTTTGGCGGTACGCTCTATGAGTATATCGGCAAAAAGAAAGCCATCGACCTTATGAAGTATGTTGATGAAATCAATATGGAATATGGCGGCGACGCTTGTAAGCTGTATTCCACTGCCGGCTCTAAGTTTAAAAAACTTTGTATGCAAAATCAACTGAACCTTCTGGAGGCTTCTGTCAGACATCTGGGCACGGATATAAATTACATTGTGCTGGAGAACATCTATAACGAACTTAAGGACAAGGTAAAATTTTTCTTCAACACCCATGTTGACAAGGTAGAAAAGCTGGATAATGGCTATAGAATTACCAGTGGTGACAGTTCTTATACCTGCGACAACTGTATTGTGTCTGTTGGCCGTTCCGGCAGCAAGTGGATGGAGGGAGTATGTAACAGCTTGGACATAAAGACTTTGTCCAATCGTGTTGATATTGGTGTTAGAGTAGAGCTCCCGGCTGTTATTTTTAGCCATCTTACTGATGAATTATACGAGAGCAAAATAGTATATCGTACAAAGAATTATGAGGACCAGGTTCGTACATTCTGTATGAATCCAAAGGGCTCGGTGGTTAATGAAAATACTAATGGCATTGTCACTGTTAACGGACACAGCTATGAAGACCCTAAAAAGCAGACGGAAAACACCAATTTTGCACTGCTTGTATCCAAGCATTTTTCCGAGCCATTCAAGGACTCAAACGGCTACGGTGAGAGCATTGCAAGGCTGTCCAATATGCTGGGCGGTGGAGTAATCGTTCAGCGATTCGGCGACCTGGTATCCGGCAGAAGAAGTAATCCAAAGCGTATTGAAGAGGGATTGGTTGAGCCTACTCTGGCAGCTACTCCCGGCGACCTGTCATTAGTTCTGCCAAAGCGTATTTTGGACGGAATTATCGAGATGATTTACGCTCTTGACAAGATAGCACCGGGTACTGCTAACCCGGACACATTGCTCTATGGTGTAGAGGTTAAATTCTACAATATGGAGGTAGAAATTGACTCAAATCTTGAGACAAAGCATAAGGGCCTTTATGTTATCGGTGACGGCTCCGGAGTAACACATTCATTATCCCACGCGTCAGCAAGCGGTATTTATGTTGCGCGTCAGATTTTGGACAAGTATAGTAAATAATTTTTTTGGATAGGTGATATATTATGAAACTAAAAAAAGGCATTGTATTAGGAAACATTGATGGCCAGGATTTTGCTATTGCAACCGGCAAGCTTTCTAACGAATTTCACGGATTGATAAACAACAATCCAACTGCCAACTTCATTTTCAAGCTTTTACAAAAGGAGCAGACAGAGGATAGCATTGTCGATGCTATGGTAAGTAAGTATGATGCACCGAGAGAGGTAATCCAAAAGGATGTACATGAGCTGCTGGAAAATATTAAGGAAATGGGCGTTTTAGAGTAATGAATAATATCAGCACCAAAGAAGAATATCTGGTTTACCTTTTGCATTGTGCCTTTAATAAAAAAAAGGCAGAATTTGCAGAGGGTCTTGATTATTCTGCCCTTTTGGAGCTGGCTAAGTCTCACCAGGTTCTTAATGCCGTTATCCCAACATTGACAGATATTGACGGATTGCCCCCGTATATTGCCGAAGAGCTTCGGGTTTACAACCTCAACTGCGTAAGAAGTGCTCTTATGCATAATTCCGAGCGTGCAGCAATATTTGATGAATTAACCGGGCAGGGCATTAGATTTATGCCCCTTAAGGGATATATAATTAGGAATTATTACCCAAAACAAAGTATGCGCCAAATGGGTGATACCGACATCTATTTTGACAAGGCTAATCGTGACGCCGTTGCCGGAATTATGGCTAATCGGGGATATACTAATTTTAGCTCTATCGAAAATTCGGATGATTATAAGAATGAAGCCGGTTTGGTTTTTGAGTTCCATTGGGACTTGTTTTATGACGAGGCAGATTTCAATCCCGTTTTTTATAATCTGTGGGAGCACGGCACAACGGATGACAACAATCCATTGATGTATAATATGGGGATTAACGACCTGTATGTTCATTCTGTTTGTCACATGTACAAGCACTATTCTACCGGTGGTTGCGGCATTCGCTTTTTGGCTGATACATATCTTATGCTGCGTAGAGATAATGATAATCTGGATTGGCAATGGATTAACAGCAAAATGCAAGAGTATGGAATTGCAGATTTTGAGAGGTCAGTTAGAGAATTGGTATTTGCAATGTTTGACGATTGCAAATTGGATGCTCAACAGCGGGCATTACTGGATACATTCTTAACATTCGGTATTTTTGGATGTGAAAGGAATAAGGTCAGTGCTCGAGTCAGACACTTTGCCAATGGTGAAGAAATCAACAATAATATGCGAGCTAAATATATTTTTTCTCGTCTGTTTCCTTCAAAAAAGAAGATGACGGAGGATTACAGTATTCTCAATAAGCATGGATACTTATTGCCTGCTTTTTATGTTTATAGATTTTTTAGAGCTATAACTCATATTAAGCGTACTTTTAAAGAAATTGATTATATCAATAATTCGGATTGATTATCGGAGGACAACCTTTGTCACAAAACAAAGAATTAATTAGGAATTTTAGTATTATTGCACATATCGACCATGGTAAGTCAACCCTTGCCGACCGTTTGTTGGAATTGACAAGCTCTGTGTCCCAGCGTGATATGCAGGCACAGATATTGGACGATATGGATTTGGAGCGTGAGCGTGGTATTACCATCAAGGCTCATGCAGTAAAACTTAATTATTTGGCCAAGGACGGCAAGGAGTATGAGTTCAATCTCATCGACACTCCCGGACATGTTGACTTCAACTATGAGGTGTCAAGGTCACTGGCTGCTTGCGAAGGTGCAATTTTGATTGTGGACGCCTCTCAGGGCGTCGAGGCCCAGACCCTTGCCAACACTTATCTTGCACTGGACCATGATTTGGACATCATTCCTGTTATTAACAAAATTGACCTGCCGGCGGCTGACCCGGAGCGAGTGGCAGGCGAGGTAGAGGATGTTATCGGTATTCCTTGTATGGACGCCCCTCGAATCAGCGCCAAAACCGGCGAAAATGTTGAGGAAGTACTGGAATATATAGTTAAAGAAATTCAGCCCCCTGTAGGTGATGATGACAAGCCACTCAAGGCTCTTATATTTGATTCCATATACGACTCATATCGCGGCGTAATAGTTTATGTCAGAGTTAAAGAGGGCCAAATTAAAGCAGGAGACACAATGCGTATTATGTCCACCGGCGCCGAGTTTACTGTGGTTGAGGTTGGATATATGCGTGCCACCTCGTTAGAAAAAACGGATGTGCTGTCTGCCGGCGAGGTGGGTTATATAACTGCGTCAATCAAGACGGTGGGGGACGCTCATGTGGGCGATACCGTAACAACTGCAGAAAATCCGGCTACAGAGGCTTTGCCCGGTTATCGCAAGGTTAATCCCATGGTGTACTGTGGACTTTATCCTGCTGATGGCGCTGACTATGAGGCACTGCGTGACGCATTGGAAAAACTACAGCTTAACGATGCGTCCCTGTCCTATGAGCCGGAGACATCCAGCGCTTTGGGCTTTGGCTTTAGATGTGGCTTCCTTGGATTGCTGCATTTGGAGATTATTCAGGAGCGATTGGACAGGGAATACAATCTTGATTTAATTGCTACTGTACCCTCGGTTGTATATAAGATTTATCTTGCGGACGGTACGATGGTAGAGATTGACAATCCTACCAATTACCCGGACCCTGCATATATAGACTACTGCGAGGAGCCGTTTGCAGATGCACATATTTATGTGCCATCCGACTTTGTGGGTACTGTTATGGATATGTGCCAGGATAAGCGTGGTATATTTAAGAATATGGACTACATTACTCCCGAGAGAGTGGATATTCATTATGAGCTACCGCTAAATGAGATTATTTATGATTTCTTTGACGCGCTCAAGTCCCGTACCCGTGGATATGCTTCTTTTGATTATGAGATGAAGGACTATCGCCGCTCCGACCTTGTAAAGGTTGATGTTATGCTTAACGGAGATGTTATCGACGCCTTGTCATTTATTATTCACAAAGAAAAGGCATATCAGCGTGCAAGACGAATTGCCGAGCAGTTAAAGAAATATATTCCCCGACACCTATTTGAGATTCCTATACAGGTTGCAATCGGTGGCAAGGTTATCGCCAGAGAAACGGTTAAGGCCCTGCGTAAGGACGTGCTTGCCAAGTGCTATGGTGGTGACGTCACCAGAAAAAAGAAGTTGTTGGAAAAACAAAAAGAGGGCAAAAAGCGTATGCGTCAGTTCGGTTCAGTGGAGGTGCCTCAGGAGGCATTCTTGGCTGTGCTTAAGTTATCCTCTGATGATGACGACTAACAAAAAATTATCCGGAATTCACATTTTAGTGAATTCCGGATTTTTGCGTCCAATCAGTCATCAATAGGCTCGGATGAGCGAGAAATAATCTTTCCCGACACAGCGTCAATTTCGTACTCGTACTCTGTTGTTGAGGTTTCAAATTCGATTTCGTACTGAGAAATCCCATCATCTCTCTCAAATTTTGCCTTTGTAAACTTTACATTGCCGGATGAGAGACCTGCATGGCTAAGGGCGATTTGCTTTGCTTTGTCAACGCCGATGTACTTTGCGGCATTTGTTGAGTTGCTGTTTTCGTCCTCGTCTTCTTCGTCATCATCGTCTTCATCTTCATCTTCATCATCGTCTTCGTCTTCATCTTCATCATCGGCATCCTTATGGTTTGGAGATTCGATTCTGTCCTTATCCCAGGAAATTACTTTTCCGTTCAGGTCTATTTCGTATTCATATTCGTAGGAGGAGGTTTTGAACTCGATGTCGTAGTAAGCTACTCCGTCGTCGCTATCCTTGTGGGCGTGGATAAATGTTACATCATTTTTGGATAAACCTGCTTTTTGCAGTGCGATTTTCTTTGCCTCATCAAGGGATATGCCGGACGATGTAGTTGGTGCCTGAGTTGAGATAGGTGCCTGTGTTGTCTTTTCTGTACCGGAGTTTGCCGAATTTGTTGACTGTGCAGTTGTGCCTTCTGTGGGAGCTTGCGATTCTGTGGTTGGTTGTGCGGTGGTTACTTCTGTGCTGCTTTGGACGCTGCTTTTGTCATCGTAATTGTCCGCATCCTCGGCATCATATTCGCGAGCTTTGTGTAAGATTGTGCCGTCGGTTGCTTTGATTAGGTATTCGTATTCGTAATTGTCCTTTGTATCGAATTCTATATCGTAAGCAAAGGTGCCTTTTTCAAATTCCATTTTTGCCTTGGTAACATCAATATCCTGCTCCAAAACTCCTGCGTCAACCATGGCAATGTTAAGTGCCTTGTCAATACCGATGGAATTCTTTTTTGTATTCTCGGTTGCATAGGCAAATACCGAGGCGCCTATCACTGCTATAGCAATGATAACGGATGAAATGATAATTGCTAATTTCTTTTTCATAATAATTACCTCTCTTTCTTTTGGTGTCTTTATTATAACCGGCAAAGATTAAAGGAATATTAGAATAATTAATTTTTTGGAATTTTTACAGCAAATGTGCTTCCTTCACCTAATTTACTTTGCAGCTCAACTATTCCATTGTGAAGCTTTGCTATTGTTGCCACCATAGGAAGACCTAAGCCTATGCCGTATTCGGCGTCTTTGACAGTCCTTGCGGTGTCTGCCTGGTAAAAACGATTAAAGATTTTTTCCTTAACCTCATCTGCAATTCCAATTCCGTCATCCTTTACAGCCAATATTACCTCGTCATCTTTTTGTTTTAACGAGACATAAATATTACCGTTTTCTATTCCGTATCTGTAAGCATTTGAAATTAAGTTGTTTATTAATCTGGATAGCAGACTTTCGTTACCTTGTATAATAATATCCGGGTCAATGTCACTGTGGATTGTAATAGAGTGGTGATTTTGTATTTTCTGTTCATCAGCAATGTTTTGCAGCAGGAGGGACAAATTAACCTCCTGTGGATTAGGCAGGGCTTCAAGACTTTCCAGTCGTGAGAATTGAAGCATCTGCTCAATTATATTCTTCATTCTTACACTCTGCCGATGGATTACGCTGATTGCATTTTTGTATTCCTCTGTGTTTCTTTCTTTTTGCAGAGTCAGCTCACTCTGTGCAAGAATTGTGGCAACCGGGGTGCGCAGCTCGTGAGATATGTCCGAGGTAAACTGCTTTTCTTTTTCAAAGGATTGCTCCAATCGACAGAACATTTTGTTAAATGAATCACCGAGAATATACAGTTCATCCTTGTTGTTGCCAAGCTCGATACGCTTGGACAGGTCGTTACCGTCGGCTATGCTTTCTACAGAGGAATTGATTTTTCTTATTGGAGCAAGAAAACGGCCTGCCAAAAAATATCCGCCCACGATAGCAAGAATTGCCAGTAACGGCAGTAGAAACAGTGACAGGTTTACAATTCTTGTGAGTACTGTTTTGTGTGCATTTTCGTTTACTTGACCCAGTAGTATCAGTCCCTGTAGGTTGGGGTCGCTGAGATGCAAATTATATACATAGTACTTTTGTTTATTATATTTTATGTGTCTAATGTTTTCCTCATCTGTTGTGACCGTACCTGTTGGATTTTCGCCATACAGCAGATTACCTTGGGAATCATACAGGGCTGTGATTACTCCCTGGTTTTGGTTAAGAAAGTCGTCATCAATCTCCAGCCATTGATTGTTGTATTGCAGATAGTGGTCGCCGATTTCTTGTTCTGTGTCAGAAATATCGCTGCAATATTCTATTTCCTGGGAGTTGCTTTGTACTGTGTTGACCAATGTTTCCTTTACATCTGTGTACAGCACGGATTGACTAATCAGCAGCATTAATGCAAACATCATAGCAGTAATCAGTATAATTAGAATAGAAAACCATATTGTTATTTTTGTTCTTATGGATAAGTTTTTCATTTCTCCTCCTTGAGAATATAGCCATATCCTCTGACAGTGTGTATGATTTTGCGGTTATGTCCTTCGTCTATCTTTTTTCGCAGATAGCTGATATAAACATCAACAACATTTGTTCCGCCCTCGTAGTCGAAGTTGTACAAATTGTTTTCTATCTGCTCTCTTGACAGAACCTTATTTTTGTTCCTTATCATGTATTCCAGTAGGGAAAATTCTTTTGCAGACAGGCGAATTTCTTTTCCGGCTCTGGTTACTGTTTTTGAGTTTGAGTCCAGTGACAGGTCGCCGATTGTATATATGTTTGTAGGGCTTGAGATTTTTTTTCGTGTCATTACTCTCAGTCTTGCAGTTAACTCAGCAAAAGAAAACGGCTTTGTCAAATAGTCGTCAGCACCCAAGTCCAATCCCTTTACCTTGTCCTCCACGCTGTCCCTTGCAGTTAGAAACAGTATAGGAGTTTCGCCCTGAGCCAGTCTATATTGTTTGACGGCCTCAAATCCATCCATAATGGGCATCATAACATCAATAATGGCGGCATCGTATTCGGTGTTTTGCAGATAGTACAAAGCGTCCTCACCATTGTAGCAGGTGTCAACGCTGTACCCCTCTTCCTCCATATTTTGTTTGATGATATTGTTTAGGTCTTTTTCGTCCTCTGCAATTAAGATTCGCATATTGATCCCTCCAATTACAATTTTACCACGGAAATATTAATATTACATTAAAAAAGTAGTAATTGTAAAAAAATCCGGAATCTGCCATAACAGACTCCGGACGATTATTTGTATAGTAATGGGGTACTGTATTACATCAGCAGCAGGCCAAGACCGGCAGGCAGTACGCCGGTGATAATTGCCTTGATTCCCACTACGATTCCCACAATCAATAGTACAATCAGTGCAATGATGAGCAGTATTGCCAGGACAATGATGCCCAGTACTAACGGACCCTTTTTGCTCTTTTTTACAGGGTCAACAAATTCTTTTTGTTCAAACATTTCTGCCGGAGCAGGGTTGTTATCATCATATACTGGGTATATTGGTAATGTAGTCTCAGCGTCACAGTAGCCGCTGTTCCACAGCAGTGGCTCAACCAAGCCTCTGACAGATGTTGCGCCCTTTAGTATCTTTCCTATGCTAAAGCCTACGGTGTCAAGCAGAGAATCCACCACATTCAGCAGACCACATGTGAGGCGATACTCGATAGTGTCAGGTCCGTAAGGAGAGTCGCCGCAGTATAAATTCTGTACCAATTCCAAAATCAGGTCAACAACCTTTTTATCGCCGACTGTTTTGATTTCTTCTTTTGTTACTCCGCTTTCCTTTTTGCACAGGCGCCATACTTTTTTGTATGTAAGCTTGTTTAGGAATTTACCGATAGGCTTGATTAACCAGCCCAGTTTCTTTACCTTTTCGCCGGGGATGGAAAATGCAGGTGTCATTTCGGCAAGACGGTCAATATCATTGCCCATTGCCCAAATAACTTCGCCAATCATTCCAAAAAAGAAATTTTTCATATACTCATCAAATGGCTTGCCGTCGGTGTCAAGTCCCGGCACATCGGTTACCATAATAGTGTCGGTCTGGATTTTGCCGCCTTTTGGGTCAAAGGTTACATTACGCATAGTAGGCGGACAGCCGATTACTGCGCCACAGGATATGTCGTAAAATCTGTTGCCCTTCTTGCTGGTAATATAACTGATGTCATGGATATGGGTGTGGCCGGTTAGCATACAGTGCAGACCTGCATCAGCAAAGGTCTCTCGGGTAATCTCGTGATGGCGTTGCATATCCCCCTTGCCAATAATTGCGTAAAATGGGGAAGGGGCAATCATTGGATGGTGGGTCATTGCGATTACATACTGGTCGTTGTCTTGGGCGTCCTTTAGCTGTTCCATTATCCAATTCATACAGTCATAGCTGTATCCGGAGCCGCCCTCGTCCTCACGACAGTTGTAGTCGTCATTGAGAGCGAACAGTCTGTATCCGGGAGCCAATTGTACCACATAGCTCATAGAGTCGCGATGGGTAGCAATTGCATCCTTTGGACCAAAGTCGTAATACATATCCCACAGGTCAAGTCTGTTTTCTATAGCCTTTACCTTAATTGTTTCGTCACCAACATAGCCGTCAGTCTCACCCTTATCGCGGTAGTCGTGGGTAGCAGTGATTACGAATACTCTCTTGCCACGCTTCTGTAAGTCGTGGAGCATTTCAATAATTTCTGCATGGGAGTCCAGCTCACCGTCACGGGTGGTGTCTCCTGCTATTACCACAATATCGGTGGAGGTATCCCGGCACAGCATATCAAACGCTTTTGTCAGCACCAGGTCGGTGTCCTTAATTACCTTTTGGCTCTTGGACTCAGCCTTTTCATAGGCCTTGCCCTCAGTACCCACCTTTCTGGAATAGTGGTGAATATCGGTTAAAAATTGAATTTTCAGTGGCTCGTTATTACTGCCATATATTCTGTTAGCCATATTTTTACTCCTTTGTATTTACCTTGCAGTAACCTTGACTACGCCGTCTTTTACCCCGCCGTCAATGGCTATCTCAATAGCACCGTTATTTCGATTGTAAATATCTATGCTTTCGCCATTCAGTGTAACATTGTACTCCTTGCTGTCATCCAGGGTGATTATCATGGAGTACTTTGAGTTATTGCCATAGTATTTGAATGATACCTCGGCACTGTCATTGGTGGTGTGCTGGTAGTCAGTCCATACATCCAAGCCGGTTGTTACCGTGCCGGGCTTGTAGTATGCGTTAGCCCAAATGCAGATTGGCGCAGACAGACCACCAAAGTTGTGAAACCATCCGCCACGGCGGGTCTTGATGCCAAAGCATTCGTAGGTATTATAGCTAAAGTCTGTTTCTTCCCTCCACATTTCCAGCGCTCTGTCTGCAATTTGGAATGCAAAGTCGGTGTCTCCGTTATCCAGCATTGTCTTCCATACAAACCACTGATGACTCATCCATACATTACCATTCCAGTAACCGTCGTCAAAGTAGTAGGATGCAGACATATCAACGGCGCTTACACCTGCTGATGACCACATCTCCTTTGGATTCTTTATGTGGGACAGCAGCCTCTCTTTTCTGTCCTCCGGGGCAACTCCGGCAATTAGCGGATATACACCGTCGAATCCCTTGTTCCAGTTTTCGCCATCCTGTGTTTTCATGATATAAGGAGCGTTTTTGTCCTTGTCATACATTGTGTAGCCGTAGTAACCTGATTCCTCGTCCCATGCCAGTTGGTTGAGTGCCTGTGCAGATTGCTGAATGTCGGCATCATACACGGCTGTGTCCTCGTTCTTGCCGAGATAGGTGGCAACCATCTTTAGTATCTTTCCGGCACGAATGATTTGGGACGTAGACAAGCATGGACAGGAGTATTCCTCTGCCTTGTCTGCAATCATCCTTACTTGGGCAGGGTAGTCATCCATACCGGAGCAGGAATACCAGTAGTCGTATGTTGTAAGCAGTCCGTTACCGAACTTTGCACAGGTTGAGCCATGTGCTCTGCCACGCAAAAATTCGTAGTACAGCTTCATCTTGTCATAGAGAAAGTCCAACTGATGCTTGTCTTCTGTACGCTTTAGCAATTCAAGATATTCTACAAATTGAGTAGGCACCAGCGAGCCGTGAAGCAGGAAGCAAAAGTCCCGGTTGCTGTCATCACACAGATACATATCCAGCGCGTATTGGCACAGCTTTGGTGAGAATTCCAGCAGTCCCATACCGATGAAACCGCTGTCCCAAGTGTAGAATGAGTCCCATCTCTTGCCGGGAGTGTGGTGAACAACATTCTCACCGTGACGATATACCGGATATACAGTGTTGGTGAGCAATGTGGATTTTAGAATATTAGTGGATAGGGCGTACTTTTTGCCTTCTTCGTTGTATGTATTACCATCGGCAGTAGCCCTTGCTTTTTGGTAAATAGCCTCATATTCATCATCGGTAAGTGGAGCAAATTCGCCCTTAGACACAACCACATATTCTGTGTGTGTTGAGTTTGGTGCAATGAATATGGACTTGATGAGTGTGTTTTGGAAAAAGCCGTCATCACTGTGCTTGCGCTTGAATGAACCGGAAAATGTCTCTCTTAGGTCATCGTATGTATGGTCACCATTGGACAGTCTGTTGATAAGGGCGTCCTCCAAGCATCCTGAGTCCAAGGTACGGAATCGAGTGTTGCTGTTGTGAGTGAGTACGCAGTAGTCACAGTCATCATAGCTGTAGTGCAGTCCGGCTCTGTAGCCGTTTCTTACTTTTTCTGTGTGGATTTGCGGAACAAAAGCCCGTTGCTTTTTTTCTGTGTCAATGCTTTCGCCATCATTAAGGACTGCGACAAAGTCAATCTCGACACCGGCTCCACCGGTGGATGTGAGTGTAGGATTCTCGCAATATGGTATGTATGCTATAGTCAGTTCTTCGCTGTGAGGGAGTGTTACTGTGTTACCGTTGATGTCAAAGTGAGCGTCACCGTCAGTTACAGTTCTGTACCTAATTGCCAGAATAGGATTGGCAATATCATCGGCAGATAGCTTGTATGATACATGGTCGCCGGCAGTACAGCCAAAGGGCGTTAAACCAAGATAGTGTACATGCTCATGGTCGCATCTGTCACCAAGTCCCTCTCCAAGGTAAAAATCACTGTCACGGAACATACCACGGAACAAGCCGTCCGGTGTCTCATATTCCCAAGGCCTGTCCACTGCGTAGCCAAAGTCTGTGTAATCGTTTGCATTTTTTACAATACAGTTGTCAGGCTTGATAATCTCAATGTAGTCGGTAAAAGGGAATTCCATTGATGCAAAAATGTTATATACACAGTTTTGCTCAAGGTGGGTGTTGTTATTGATTTCGCATCGGATTAAGTATGCGTCATCCTTGATTTTTGAGTAGGATACATCGGCGTAAATCCTGTCCTTCCACATCATCTCATACCTGTATGAGTAATAGGTATAGTCGGTGTTACATTCCCACAGGTGGTAGTTTGACGGTACTGTAACATTGGGTACAGGATTGGATGAGTTCCATAATGTAGGCAGTACAGAAAAGTCCATTCTGGCACCTAGGTCGGCCATGCTATCTATGATATGGGACAGTCCCATGTATTTTTTGGAATAGGGGCCCCATTGGGGCATATTAATTTTGTCGCTCATATATATTTCTCCGCTTATTTTTTACTTTTATATTATCCTTTATTTTTTCTGTAATGTCAATAACAACATATATTATTTATTCATAATTTGTTTGTTGACAAGTCAGCGTCAATAAAGTATGATAAACTGGTAATGATATGTGGTAATAGGAGGTAGGTTATGAATATAGACGAAAATGTTCGCAAGCTTCTGATGGCTTTGCTGAGAAAATGGAAACTGCTGGTCGTTTTTGCTATTATTGGTGGCTTGCTTGGAGCAGTATATACATACAATTTTACAAAGCTGACATATACCTCATCCGTAGAGTTTTTGGCTACAGCTGTTGACTCACAGGAAGAAATGCTGGATACTTCCGATAGGGAGACTCAGTCCGAAGCCGGCCGTATAAGCTATACCAGCAAGATGAATTACGCCATGAAGATGATGGATACATACATCGAGCTTTTGCGTACAAATGAGTTCAACAACACCGTGGCGTCCCAGCTTAACGAGAGACTTGATACCACATATAGTGCCAATACTGTTAAAGACTCAATCACTATCACTCCGGTTGAGAACACAGCTATGTTCCTTATGTCTGTCACTACAAATAGTGCAGACCTTTCTTACGAGATTGCCCACCAGCTGGAAATTACCGTACCGGAGACTATGAAGAAAACTAATAGCGGTCTTGTACAGGCATCCGTAGAGGACAAACCCATCAAAGCGGTATCAGCAGGCAGTAAGGGATATCTCAAGAAGTGCCTTATCGGCGCGATGGCCGGACTGCTTCTTGCGGCTGCCTATGTTATCATTCGTACCATGCTGGATGTTCGTGTGCGTACATCTGAGGAATTGGTTGAGGTGTATGGAATCCCTGTGCTTGGTGCAATTCCTGATTTTGAAATAAAGAGCTCCCGTGGCAGCTACAAGATTGATACCCAATATGATACCAGCAGAAAGGGGGATGAGTAATATGGCTAAGGCAAAGAAAAAATCATTGTCCAAAAATCCATCCCGTGTACTGCTTCATCAGCTTGATATGGACTCCACCCTCAAGTTCAGAGTCGAGGAGGCATATAAGAGCATTAGAACCAACATCTCATTTTCTGTAATGAAAAAGGGATGCAAAACAATTGTTGTATCATCCTCAAATCCAAATGAGGGCAAGACTACCACTACAATAAATCTTGCTGTTGCTTTTGCACAAGCAGGACAGAGGGTATTACTCATTGACGGCGATTTAAGAAAACCGAAAATTCATCAGTATTTTTCAATTCCAAATGCGCCGGGCTTGACTAATTATCTTGGCTCAACTGTTGCTAAGGCAAGAGACAGGGTGGATTTGTTCAGTGTTATTCATCCAACAGAGTTTGAGGATTTGTCAATCATGTGCTCCGGCTCTATTCCTCCAAATCCGGCAGAGATTTTAGGCTCGGAGGCTATGTCTGATTTCCTTAAGGAGATTAGCAATGATTTTGATTATATTATCATTGACACTCCACCTATCAATGTGGTATCCGATGCTCTCCCTGTAATTAGAGAGTCCGACGGTGTTGTTCTTGTAGTGCGTACAAATCACACTACTCACCCTGAAATCCAAAAGGTGCTGTCATCCCTGGAGTTTATTGATGCAAAGATTCTTGGTTTTGTTGTGAACTATGCTCCTATTCAGCGAGGCAAGTATAATGTCGGCGGTTATGGCAAATACAGTCGATATAGTGGCTACGGCGGTTACAGCTATGGCTCATACGGAGGTTATGGCGGATACAACAATAAATATGATAATGGTTACAGTGCATACGATTCATACGACCGTTACTCATCAAGAAACAGATAGGGAGAATTGAATAATGGTAATTGATAATTTGGTAGAAATGCATTGCCATATTCTCCCCGGCATAGATGACGGCGCTAGGGATGTGGACACCAGCCTGCAAATGATTCAGCGACTGCAAGGTCAGGGGGCAAACAGGATTGTACTCACTCCCCATTATTATTCTGACACTATATCACTTGATGATTTTTTGCGTAATAGGGACATTGCTTTTAACAAACTTATGCAGGCGTTACCCGCCGGCAGTCCAACATTGATTCCGGGCGCAGAGGTATATATTACCGATATTTTGTTTAATAACAAAAATTTAGACGAACTCAAAATCGGTAACTCAAATTACATCCTCATTGAGCATCCGTTTTCGGCCACCTTTGACCAGGATTGTTATGATAGGCTGATGAATCTGTATTGTGATTATGGTGCAAGACCTATATTGGCCCATATAGAGCGATACAAGGCATTGATGGAGGATGTGGATTTGCTGGACGAATATATTGATATGGGTTGCTTAACCCAGGTCAATGTAAGCAGCTTTGACGAGGCACCCAGAGGCATAAGAAAAAAGTTGTATAAATTGATGAACAACGGGCGTATCCATTTTTTGGGCAGTGATTGTCACAATCTCACCACTCGTCCACCGGAGTATGAGCCCGGTGTAAAGGCTGTTACAAAGAAGTGCGGCGCAGATGCTGTGGCTGTAATGATGGCTAATGCAAATAGCTTAACAAGATAATCCATGAGTATGGGGCGTTATTCGTCCCATATTTTTTTGCGTCATTGCATATTATTCAGTGGTGATAGTATGAAAAAGGATTATGTCCTAACATTGGTTTTGGCAATGGTTGTGTTATGCATTGTAGTTTTTTCGGGCGATAGCCGTCAGGGTGCTGCCAACGGACTTGCTCTGTGCGAAAATGTAATTGTGCCATCCCTGTTACCGGTTTTGGTATTGACCAATACTATAGTTTTGTGCCGAGGAGCCGGTTTGTTTAACACTGTTTTTGGCAGAATGTTTGAGGTGCTTTTTAGGTTGCCTAGGAATACGGCAGTTGTGGTGTTGTTTGGTTTGATTGGCGGCTATCCGGCAGGTACAATACTGACCCATCAGTTGTATGACAGGGGAGATATAGATAGTGGGATAGCCCGGCGTCTCATGTCCTTTAATTTTTGCGGCGGCGTGGCCTTTATTGTAACAGCGGTGGGCACCATCTGTTATGGCAGCACCCGGATTGGACTTATGTTATACGGCGTTTCGGTTGCATCATCTTTTATTATTTGTGTTATAACCGGTTTATTGGCTCCTAAAATTGAAAAGGGAGATAATGCTGCTGTTATCGGCCTATCATTTACGGACGCTCTGACTACTGCTGTGGAGACTACGGCAACGGCTATAATAAATATGTGTATGTATATAGTGTTATTTTCTGCCATTGCAGGATTGCTTGATATTCCGGATTGGATGATACCTTTGGTTGAGATTACCAATGGAGTGTGTGGTCAAAATACTTTGATGCCGCTGAAGTTCTGTGTTGCATTTATTACTTTTGGAGGATTTTGCATTCATTTTCAACTAATTGGTATGCTCCGTGATATGAAGGTAAAGTATATGTATTTTTTGTTCTATCGTGTGGTAGGAGCAGTATTGTCATATTGCCTTATGATGTTGCTGCAATTTGCAATGGGGGACAGCGCGCCGGTTTTTAGTACTGTTGCAACAGTTACCAACGGTTTGTGTCGTGTCAATATGGGATTGAGCGTAGTACTGGTCCTGGGATGTGCCGTGCTGGTGCTGGATGTGGAAAGCAAAAAATCAAAATTGCTTTATCAAACCAATTGTGATATTATTTAAGTATGAACAGATTTTTTAGATTATTGCCGATTATTTTTTCTATATGTATTATATTCACCTCATGTAGCCAGGTGGCAGATATTGAGGCAGCGCTGAGTTCAGACACTACTACTCAATCGGTCGTCGATGTGTCACTTGATGATATTCCGGAGTTTAGTGATTTTCCGTATGTTATGATAGACGGTAATCAGCCTCATTTTACAGAAAGCCAAATCACTACGGACTCTTTTGAATATTACGGTGAGTTGGACTCTCTCGGCAGGTGTACAACGGCTATTGCCTGCGTAGGCAGGGATATTATGCCCACCGAGGAGAGACAGAGCATAGGCAGTGTAAAGCCTACAGGTTGGCATACCGTCAAGTATGAGAATGTGGATGGTAAGTATCTGTATAACAGATGTCATTTGATAGCATACCAGCTGACGGGCGAAAACGCAAATGAGCGTAATTTAATCACCGGTACACGTTACTTGAATATTGACGGTATGCTGGGATTTGAGGAGCAGGTGGGTGATTATGTTCGTGCTACCGGTAACCATGTTATGTACAGTGTTACACCTATATTTGAGGGTGATAATCTTGTGGCCGCTGGTGTAAATATGCAGGCATATAGCGTGGAGGATAACGGCAAGGGCGTTTCGTTTAATGTCTATTGCTACAATAATCAGCCGGGAGTTATTATTGATTATGCTACCGGAGACAGTGTGGCAGCCGACAGTGGTGTTAACTTTGATAACGGCGATGAAAGGCAGACCTATATCGTCAATATTAATACCAAAAAATTTCATACCCCTACCTGCGATGCCGCAAAGGATATTGCTCCGGGAAACAGAAAGCAATACAAAGGATTGAGACAAAATTTGGTTAATAACGGTTATACCCCATGCAGCAGGTGTAATCCCTAAATTAGTACTTGCAAATAATATACATATTTGATATTATGAATTTATCTTAAGTAGAGGAGAATGATTATGAATCCAATATTGTTAGTTGCCACTATGGGCGACAAGATTGACAGTGCCTTTGCGGCCTTCGATTTGTGGGTGTTCCACTTCTTTGGCAGTATTCAGTGTGGCTTCCTCACTATTGTTGCAAAGCTGTTTACCGCCCTTGGTGATGAGGCATTTGTTATTCCTATGGTAATTGTGGGCGCGGTTCTGTGCCTTTTCAAGAAAACAAGAAAATACGGCGCCACATTGGTTATTGCTATCATAATAGGTACATTGATTACCAATGTTGCAGTCAAGCCAATGTTCATGCGTATCAGACCCTACAACACCTTACAGGGTAATGCAGAGTATTTTGCTTGGTACATAGGAGCAGGTCGTCTTAGTGAGAGCGATTTTTCATTCCCATCCGGTCATACTACCGGCGCATTCGAGATGGCTACGGCTATGTTCCTTTGTTTCCGTAAAGACAAAAAGAAGATTGCTTGGCTATTCCCTGCATTGGCTGTTGGTGTAATGGGCTCCAGAGTTTATCTTATGGTGCATTATGCTACCGACGTGATTGGCGGTATGCTTGTGGGTATCTTTGCCGGCGTTATGGCATACTTGATTGCAACATTTGCTTGCAAGATAAAGTTTATCGAAAAGATAGATGCCGAAAAATTGTTCAAAAACGGTATTAATCCAAAGGCGGCAGCATTGCTTATTGTTGCTGTAGTGCTTGGTGTATTTGCTTACAGCTTTGTGCCATCACTTACCGAGGGCGGCGACGAGGCTGTTCGTTGCGCTTATGTTGGCGAGTATGATTGTCAAAATGAAGCCAGAGTGGATGATGAGGATTACCCACCTATTAACGGACAAAATTACTGCAAGATTCACTGGAAGCAGCTTACCGAACAGCAGGTTATCGTCGGTCAGGCAGAGGGCGATAGTGTAATCGTTGTAGAATAACAGATTGGAGCAGAATACCTCTGCTCCATTTTTTGTTTGTTGACAATTGGTCGTAGTTTTGGTAAAATTAAAAAAACATGATTTTTAATTTAGAGGACTTTTATATGAAAAAGCTTATTTCGATAATATTGTCGGTATCAATGTTGGTATCTGTTTTTGGCTCATTAGGTATTACTGCCGGTGCCTCTACTTATGCCGACCAACTTAAAGCAAAGGGGTTTACCGGCAGTTATATTCCCGCGTTGGAGGAATTGCACAAAAAATATCCTAATTGGAAATTTGAACCCCTTGTGACCGGGCTCAAATGGAGTGATGTAATATCGGGTGAGCGCACGCCACATTCTCAGCAGGTGATAGAAAAAAGCAGCGATATTTCATCAGCGTTTTACTGCAAGTGTGCCGATTGCTATAAGAATGGCAGTTATGTGATTCGTGAGGGCAGCAACTGGGTATCTGCCAGTGAGAGTGCAGTCAAGTACTATATGGACCCTCGTAATTGGCTCAGCGAAAAATATATATTCCAGTTTGAGTCCACCAAGTATTCCGATACCCAAACTAAAGCCGGTGTTGAGGCAATTTTGGACGGCACTTGGATGCACAACTCCCTTATTACATACAAGAATACTGCCGGCGTTACAAAGCAGTACAGCTCCACTGTCAAGTACAGCGACGCTATTATGACAGCAGCCAAGAATAGCGGTATGAGTGCTTACTACCTTGCCTCAAAAATCAGGCAGGAAAATGGTGGCTCATCACCAACTGCCACAGCAGTTTGTGGGACCAAAGCACCGTTTCAGGGTATATATAATTACTACAATATAGGTGCCAATGCCGGTGCTTCCGACGGTCTTGCTTGGGCAGCAGGTTATTTGAAGGTGGAAAAGGATGCTAAGCTATACCCCGGATATAACACTACTACAAAAAAGGTTACCGGCACGCCAACCACTATCAAGGCCGGTCAGTATATGACCTATCGGGATGATTGCGGCGATTATTATTATGTAAGACTTTATGTTCAGCGTGCTCCTAATTCTTATATTGAGGGCGATAGCGGTTATGTGCTCAAGTCAGCCTGCCGTACAACATATTTTAATTATAACAGACCTTGGACCAATCCGTATAAGGCTATTATCGGTGGCGCAAATCGTATTGCAGATATGTTCGGCCAGCAATACACAGGCTACCTCCAAAAGTTCAATGTTAACCCAAAATCAGATGAACTGTATAATCATGAGTATATGACCAATGTGCAGGGGGCTGCCCAGGAGTCTGCCACCACATACAATGCCTACAAAAATTCCGGTATTATATCCGGGTCCAGAACTTTTTACATTCCGGTGTTTACCGGTATGCCTAGTACAAAGTGCCCTAAGCCTACCAATCCAATAGTCACTCCTGCCAAGGTAACCGGTCTGAAGCTGTCTTCACGCACAACCACCTCTCTCACCCTAAAATGGGATAAGGTTACCGGTGCAAAAGGATATTATTTGTACAGATATTATTCTGACACCAAGACTTACAAAAAGGTGCGTACCGTTTCCGGCGGGTCAAATACAAGTATAACTGTTTCAGGTCTAACACCGGGTAGTAATCGTAGGTACGCTGTGGCAGCCTATGCAACCAAGGTGGGTACAAGGAGTGCAAGACTATCCGTTGCTACCTCACCGTCAAAGGTGACATTTACATCATTGACTGCATTGTCGTCCGGTCGCTTAAAGAGTAATTGGAAAAAGGTCAGCGGCTATGCCACAGGCTACCAGATATACTGGTCACGCAATAAATCCTTTACTAATGTGGTAGCAAAAACTAAGATAACCGGCAAATCCACCGTGTCATATACCGGCAAGGGATTTAACAAAGGCGTCAGGTACTATGTAAAGGTTCGTGCCTACAAGGTGATTGATGGCAAAACCTTTTACGGTGCTTGGAGTGGATATAGGTCGGTTGTAGCTAAGTAGTTACAATATGTTAGAAAATATTGCTCTTTGATTTTCGTAGTAAGTGGAGTTGGCTGATTCCACTTTGTCCAGCTCCTGGTCAACCTCCTCACTGTCCGGCTGTAGTTGATCTATTGATGTGGACAACTCGTCCAGTGCAGTGTGGTTGGATATTGCGAAAAGAATGTCGTTGTGAGATTCCCAAAATTTCTTCAGTTCTTCAATGGCTGATTTGTCATTTCTGGCTTCCTGTACAAGGGCATCCATTTTATCAGTGGCATTTCGTACATAGTATTGCTCGCCTGCACACAGCAGAGCCACAATTACTATTATGCCCAATGCAATCCATATTCTTCTCATTGATTATCCTTTCTAATTAAGTACAGTGTACCGTCATCTGCTACTGTTAGCAGCATTATATCATTAATATCAATATTTGTAGCAGTGGTGAGAGTTCTTATCTCACTGCTGCTCTTTTTTGTGTTGCTGTAGTAGCTTGTTATTTGTTGAGAGTCCATTACTATAGCAATAGGCACTTGGATTTGCGGAACCTTTAGCCCTAGCTGTTTTGGCGTAACAGGGGATGCTTCTGCTTTTGTTTGTACTGTCATTGTGCCGTTGGTTTCTATAACGGCATTTTCTATTGTGGATATATCAAACACGTTTTGCTGTCTGGCGGCATCTATAATATCGTCCATTGTAAATCGTAGTTTCTTCATTTCTTTTTGTTGCAGTACACCGTTTTTTATTATCATTATCGGTTTGCCTTGAACCAGATTGCGAAAGGACAATGATTTCATTGATAGGGCAGACTCCAGTATTTCCAGACTTATGAATATCAGTATCGGCAGGATGGAATTGAACAGAGGTATAGCGTTATCCTGCAGGGGAATTGTGGCTACCGAGCTGATAAGTATTGTGATTACCAACTCGTGGGGCTTTAGTTGTCCTACCTGTCGCTTGCCCATAATTCGTACTGCTGTAACAACGCAAATATAGATTATTATGGAGCGTATCATTATTATTGTCATGGTATCACCGATACTATTTTGACTCGTTGGGTGAATAATATACACCGGTTTTTTCATAATACTATTGGTGATGATTGTGAAATTGTATTCGACATATCAACTAAACAAGTTGGCACTGGAGCAAAATTTTGCTGACTGCAGCGATTTTTTGTTACGGGAGATAAAGGTGGATGATTGTGACGCTATGATTTGTGTTATGGATGGATTGGTGGATTCTCTTCAACTGTCCCAAATGGTTGTGAGACCCATATTGTCCTCCCATTTGGTGTTTGATAATCCGCAGGAGCATTATGAACTGATAAAAGACAGAATAATTGGCTCCGTGGAATTGAATGAAGCTACTACATTTGAGGATATAGAGTATTATCTTATGAGTGGCTTTGCTGTGTTTTTGCTGGATGGGTGCACCACTGCCATAGCGCTGGGCGTACAAGGATGGAACAGACGCAATACCGATGAACCTAATAACGAGGCTATGGTCAAGGGTGCAAAGGAGTGCTTTGTTGAGACGTTAAATGACAATAAGGCTCTGCTGCGAAAAAGACTGAAAACGCCACACCTAAAGCTTAAACAAATAAAACTGGGCAAAACCACAAAAACTCCTATAGTGATAGCCTACATTGATGATAAGGCTGACAAAAATATGGTGGCAGATGTGGAGCGCAGGCTTCACGGTACCGACTTGGATACCATTCAGGATTACGGTTGCTTGCAGCCGTATATTGATACAGATATACCTTCCTTTTTTTCTGCCGTTGGCAATACAGAACGACCGGATGTTCTTGCGTCAAAGCTCCTGGAAGGCAGAGTGGCTGTTATGGTTGAGGGCACGCCTTTTGTGATGTACACTCCATATCTGTTTACTGATAATTTTTCTGCACTTGATGATTATGACAACCCACCGTTTTATTCCTCTTTTATGAGAGGGCTTAAGTATTTCAGCTTTATTCTATCCGTGTTTTTGCCGGCAATATATGTGGCAGTGGGCACATTCCATCAGGAATTGATTCCCACCACTATGCTATATGTTATCGCTACCAGCGAGGCTACTACGCCGTTTCCGTTAATGTTGGAGGCGATTATGATTCATCTGTTATATGAGATAATGCGAGAGGCAGGCTTGCGACTGCCAAGCTCCATTGGACATGCTGTGTCAATTATTGGCGCCATTGTTATTGGAGACGCCACTGTATCCGCCGGTATCATAGGCGCACCAATGCTGGTTGTGGTGGCTGTAACTGCTATAGCCTCCTATGTGGTGTACCCTTTGTATGAGAGTATTGCTGTGTTGCGAATACTGTTTATTGTAGTTGGCGGACTTACAGGTATGTATGGATTGATGTTGGCAGCGGGTGCACTGTTTGTTAATATCTGCGCCATCAATCCGTACGGTGTACCATATTCGGCACCGTTGTCACCGCTGACGGCTGATTCGCTAAATGATACTTTGTTGCGCCGAGGATGGAAAAAACTGGCAGGACGTAATGTCAGAGTTAGCAATTTGGAGGGTGTGTCCATTGATAAACAATAAAGCTTTACCCGGTAAAATACCGCCATACGCTTTGTTTTTTGTGCTCTATATATCCCGTGTGATTGTATCACTAACCAATATCCAAAGCGTTTCTGTGGGCAAAGTAAATACCCAGCTGCTACTGAGTATAGCGCTGGGCATGGTGCTGACCCTGTTATTGTCGCTGCCTGCTTATTTTTGTACAAAAATGGGCATGCCGCTGCTGAATAATAAGGTCTTATCATTGTTGTATTTAGTGTATTATGTGTATTTTTGCGGAGTTAATATATGTCGATTTTCATATTTTGCCGCTTCCAGAATGAGCGTTACAAAGCCGGTTGTCTTCTTTGTGATATTGATTACAATTGCAGTGGCATATTGCTCATCAATGGGGATTGAGGCAATGGGACGATTTGGCTTTTTTTGTGGTCTTATTGTGGTAGCTGTCGTAGCTACTGTGCTGGTGCTTAATGCTCATTCCTTCCATGCTATCAACTTTTTTCCGTTAGGTGACAGTGACAAAAAAACGGTGCTGATGAACGCGCTGATTTTTTGTTCCAATTCCAATGAACCGGTGATACTTTTGGCTTTGGGTAAACGCACAAACGGTGATATTACAAAGCCATATTTCGGCAGTGTGATTGCATCTTTTTGCTCGGTGCTGTTACTGATTGCCTGTTCTATCGGAGTTATGGGCTCCGGCGCTACCATGCAGGCATACCCTGTGTTCACTCTGTTTCAGTTGGCGTCGATTGGTAGCTTTTCGCGATTGGATATTGTGCATGTTGCTTTTTGGATATTAGCATTGCTGGTAAAGGCGTCAGTGTTGGTTCTATCAGCTGCCGATTGTATAGGCGCCGGCGCAAAAAAATCCGTTATTCTATCCTTTGTTTCTGGTGCAGTGGCAATTGGGATTGTGCAATTTTTCGGTACTGATATGATAGAGATTGCTAAATCGGTAAGTATTGTTAATTTTGTTGTTTTTGCTTTGACATTGCCATTGGTATATCTGGTCATTAATAGGAGGAAAAAGCGTGAAAAAATCTAGGATTATTGCACTGTCACTGGCGTTGATACCATTGTTTTCAGGCTGTAGCAACGGACAAATGCTATCAGACATGACCATAGTACAGAGTATGGCTGTTGACAGAGTCGGTCAGGACACATCTGTCACCTTGGAATATCTTAATTTATCAAAGAGTACAGGCGCTACAGATTCTATATCGGACAATATTACCGCTGATGTTTCGGGCAAGGGCGGTAATCTGAGTGATAGCATTTTTTCGGCATCAAGCAGCTTGTCCAAGTCAACCTTTTTTGGCCAAAACAAAGTGATTGTATTTGGTATGGAATATGCTCGCCATGATTTATCAAAGGGTATGGATTACCTTTTGCGTAGTGCTGACAGCCGACCGGATGTTTTTGTTGCAATCAGCGACACCACCGGTGAAGATATTGTAAAGAACAAAGAACTGGGAGCCAGAATACCGGCTCAGTCCCTGTATGATTTAATATCAAAACTGGATGATGACGGTATTGGCGTGTCGGTGTCGGTATATGATTTGTTAAACTTTTATTCCGATCCCACTGCCGATATGTTTGCTCCCGTATTGCATTCCGGAAAAAACAGTGTATCGTGTACGGGTATTGCTGTTTTTAGGGATAACGAATATACCCTGACCCTGGACAGCAAACAGTCCCAAGGATTTAATTATATTTTCGGTAAGGTGAAAGCCGGAACAATGAATGTGAAGAGCGATAGTATGGGTACAATCGGTGTTGTAGTAAATAAGAGTAATTCCAAGTGCCGAGTGTATGTTGTTGATGATAATATCTATTTTGAATGTAAAATAGGCGTCAAATTTGTTCTTAATGATATTGAAAAGGGAACTACCGTATCAGTTGGTAAGGCACAAATTGAGCAAATAGAAAACTTGGTATCTAAGGCAATTTATCGGTATTGCATGGACGCTTTTTTAGCTTGTACCACAGCGGGATGTGATCCGTTTTTGGTGGGGAGGTATCTGTCCCGATATGATGCCGATATATACGATTTTTACAAGCAGGATTGGCATAGATATATTACTACAGTTCAGCCAAAAATTAGTGTTAATTCACGCTTGATTCAGGTCAACGACAACTCTATGAGAGGCTAGATTTTGTCATTTTTTGTATCAAAAATGGTAACCAGTTGGTTGGTGGGCTTTGTTTGGGTTGACTTATTATTTTGTACTATGGAAATCAGTGGTATCAGTAATGTAATCACAAACAAAATACAAAAAATAATAGCTGCTCGCTTCATTGGACCCTCCTTGACTTTTATATTATAATTTAGTATAATGATATATTATTTGTGTGTAAAAGTATGTCTTATATAAAATAATATGCAGGAAGGAGAGCATTATGTCTGAAAACTTTATTTCACCTATCTCAAAAGATATAGTTTCATCTCTGCTGGAAGAGTTAAGAAAAAACAACCAAATCAATCCCGACGATTTCAAGAAATATCATGTTAAGCGCGGTTTGCGTAATGATGACGGTACCGGCGTTATGGCAGGTCTTACCCGTATATGTTCGGTTGAGGGTTACTACATCCTGGACGGCGAGCGTATTCCAAAGGAGGGCAAGCTTCTTTATCGTGGATATGATATTAACGATATTGTAAAAAATTCTGCCAATAACGGTAATTTCGGCTTTGAGGAGGTTGTATGGCTTCTTATCTTTGGTGCATTGCCTACAACAGAGCAGATGGGTCATCTTCGCGATGTTTTTGGCCATTATCGTGCGTTGCCAAATCAGTTTATTGAAGATACTATTATGAAGCAGCCTTCAAGGGATATTATGAACAAAATGGCTCGCTGTGTTATGAGTTTGTATTCCTTTGATGAAAATCCTGATGATATATCGGCACATAATGTTTTGCGTCAGTCCTTACAGTTGATTGCTCAGTTTCCTACTATTATGAACACAGCATATCAAGTTAAGCGCAGAGCCTTTTATGACAAGACTATGTTCCTTCATCCTATAAATAAGGAATTGTCAACGGCTGAGTATATCCTATCCCAAATTAGAGCTGATAAGACCTATACCCAAGAGGAGGCCAAACTCCTTGATATATGTCTTATGCTCCATGCTGACCACGGAGGTGGTAATAACTCCACTTTCTCCACTCGTGTATTGACATCTTCGGGTACTGACACATATTCTGCAATTACTGCCGGTCTCGGTTCACTGAAGGGACCTCGTCACGGCGGTGCAAATGTCAGGGTGTCACAGCAACTGGACTATATAATGGAGAATTGTGTTGACCCTACTGATGACGGACAAATGAAGGATATGCTGGTTAAGATTCTCAACAAAGAAGCCGGCGACGGCTCCGGTCTTATTTATGGTATGGGACATGCTGTCTATACTCTTAGTGACCCTCGTGCCGTTATCCTTAAGGAGAGCGCAAAGAAGCTTGCTTTTGAGCACGGATTTGAAAAAGAATTTAAGACTCTTGACGCCCTTGAGCGCTTGACGCCGGAGGTGTTTGCAGAGGTTAAGGGCGACAACAAGGTAATGTGTGCTAATGTTGACCTGTATAGTGGATTGGTGTACAAGGTGCTGGGTGTACCGTACGATTTATATACGCCGCTGTTTGCTACTGCTCGTATTGCAGGTTGGTGTGCTCACCGTCTTGAGGAACTGACCACAAACAGTCGTATTATGCGTCCTGCATACAAGAGCGTATCCAGACGCAAATCATTTGTGCCTATTGAGGATAGATAAGATTGGGCACAGTAGTTAAGAACAGGAGTTATTCACTTTTTGCTCTGTTAGCTTTTTTGATAGCTGTAGGAACCAGAGATATTGAATTTATTACCGGCGATGTTACTGTCCTGCGAGCTTGTGTTTTCTATTTTGCATTGGCCTTTGGCGTGGTCATGCTTATGATTGACAGCTTTAGAGTTAAGGAATATGCACCTGCATTTTGTTATGACAACAAGTTCCATATCGGTGTGCTGGGCTATTTGGTGGCTGTAGGATTCTTTGTGGATTTTGTATATGGTGCCATTAGGATTTACAGCAGTGTGGAGAGTGGCAATTATCACAATCCGGTGGATTTTTTGCCGCTGTGTATATGCACTGTGTTATCGTTGATATGTAGTTTTTATTATGTTATGGTTGGGCTTTCTTTTAGTTCCTCCGGCCACGACTTTAAGGAACTTAAGATTACGCATATAGCACCCATTTTGTGGATTGTGGTACAAATAATATCCGTTCTTCCTCAGGCTGCCAAATTGAGTCAAGATGTGGATGTGGTACTAAAATACATAGTGCTGATTTTTCTTGCAGGAGGATTATACTTCTTTGCTTATGAGGTGTCTGCACAGCAGGGTACACAGCCTGTATCACTGTTTATGTTCCGTGGTAGCTTTTACACCGGATTACTATTCTTTTTTGACCAGCTGATGCTGGTGCTTTCAGGCTCATCACCTATGGGCAATGCAGACAGTATTTTGTCTGTTACGGTGCTGAGTATCAGCGTATTTATGTATTTTTTTGAAAAAAATATAATTGCACACACCAATTAGGAGAATGTATTTGTTTTCGCAGTTTATTTCTAATTTGCAAATAGTTGCCGTTCAGGTATGCATATTGTATCTAATTTCCGGCATAGGATTCGTTGCAGATAAGACTAAGATATTTAGGCAGGCCGACGGCAAAAAGCTGGTTGACCTGGTATTCAATTTGATATTACCGGTGGCTGTAATCAGGTCGTTTATGTCCATGGAACGCACTCCGGAGCATATCAAGGGACTGTTCATCGCTTTTGGACTTGCGTTGCTGACGCACCTCTTGGGCGTGGGCTTGTCAATGATTACTTATCGCCGGCGCAGTCGTATGGAGCAGGGTATATATCACTATGCTCTCACATTTTCCAACGCAGCATTTCTTGCTTTGCCATTGGCTCAGAGCGTTGTGGGTGATGAGGGCGTGTTCTACTCATCCTGTTACGTTGCTGTGTTTAATGTTTTTGCTTTCACCTTTGGTATTAACCAAATATCCGGCGGAAAGGCTAAAATTAATGCCAAGAGTCTTATTCTTAATCCGGGTTCTATCAGTGTTATTATTGGTATTCCGTTGTTCCTGCTACAGGTACAACTGCCGGGATTTCTAACTGACGCAATGGATAGGGTTGCAGCCTGCAATTCACCCTTGGCGATGATATTGTTCGGCACTTTTTTTGCTAATTGCAATTTTAAGAATTTGTTTGTTAAGAAGGAGGTATATTTCATCTCCTTCATTAGACTGATTTTTATTCCACTGACTATGCTGATGGTATTCCGTTTGGTAGGAATTGAGGGCAATATGCTCAAGGCTCTTACAATTTCGGCATCGGCGCCGGTAGCTACCAACACTGCTATGTACGCTGCCAAATATGATAATGACACTGCATTGTCATCTGAGTTGGTGGGGCAGACCAGTATTTTTTCAATCATCACTATGCCGGTGATTGTTGCATTGGCGTCGGTGATATGAGTTAAGGATATATTATGCAATTTACTGACTTTATTGGCAATGCCAAGGTTAAGCAATTAATTTCATATCAGGCCGAGAGTAATCGTATGCCCCATGCCATTATCATTGAGGGCGACGAAGGTCTTGGCAAGCGCACTTTTGCTCGTGAGATAGCACTTAATTTGTTGTGCCGTGGAGAAGATAAGCCTTGTCGTTCCTGTTCACAATGCTCAAAGGTGCTCCACGGTGTCCATCCGGATGTTTTTGAATACAGCGCGTCAGGTGCTCCCCAGTCTTTTAAGGTTAAGACGGTTAGGGACATCATTGACGATATGTATATTAGCCCAAATGAGGCTGATTATAAAATCTATATTTTGGGTAATTGCCAGGGTATGAACGCATCTGCGCAGAACGCTTTACTTAAGGTGCTGGAGGAACCGCCTATGTATGTGGTGTTCATTCTCACTGTTACCAACAAATCTGCGCTTTTGCCCACCGTACTTTCCAGATGTGTCACTTTGTCGGTGGAGGGTGTGGAGCACAGAGCTGCTTCCGACTATGTAACAGAGCGCAGTGAGGATGTGGACTATGATTCTGTTCGTAGTCTGGCTGATATGTATGACGGTAATATCGGCAGAATGTTGGAGAGTGTCCGGGAGGGAAAGCTGGGCGTCATCAGTGGTTATGTGGATAAAATCTGTACTGCGTTGGTATCCAATAATGAGTATGACCTGTTGACTGCATGCAGCGTATTCAGTGGGGACAGAGCCAATCTCCTTGCCACACTGGAGTTGCTGAGGACAGTGTTTCGCGATGCACTGATATTTACCGACGGCACCAATGTGTTGTCAGGTCAGACCGAAAGCGTCAGGTTATTGGCCGGTAGCCTAAATAAGCAAAAGCTTATTGCTTTGATTAATTCAGTTGACGGTCTTCGTCAACACGCAATGAATAACGGAAATAATGCAATTTTGATTACTAAAATCTGTTATGACTTCAGGCGAGCCATTAACAGATAGAGAGGATTTACATATATGACAAAGGTGGTTGGTGTTCGCTTTAAGGACACAGGCAAGATGTATTATTTTGACCCCAGGGGCATTATTGTCCACAAGGGCGATGTAGTTATAGTAGAGACATCTCAGGGCATTGAGAGTGGCATCGCAGCCACAGGCAACAAGGAAGTTCCTGACGAGGAGGTTGTAACTCCACTTAAGGCTCTCAAGAGAGTAGCTACTCAGGATGACTTGAAGAAAATTGCCGACAACAAAAATAAACAAAAAGAGGCATACGATATTTGCCAAAGCAAGATTGAGGCTCATAAGCTGGATATGAATTTGACAGAGGTTGAATATAGCTTTGACGGCTCAAAGATAGTGTTCTATTATACTGCTGATGGCAGAGTTGACTTTAGAGAACTGGTCAAGGACTTGGCCTCCACATTTCATACTCGTATTGAGTTGCGCCAAATTGGTGTTAGAGATGAGGCAAAGATGCTGGGGGGATTGGGTATTTGCGGCAGGCCGTTCTGTTGCTCCACGTTCCTTAATGACTTTCATTCCGTAGCCATCAAGATGGCTAAGGACCAGGGATTATCCCTATCTCCGGGTAAGATTAGCGGTACTTGCGGCAGACTTATGTGTTGCTTAAAGTATGAGCAGAATTCTTACGAGTATCTAAACAAAATTACCCCATCAAAGGGTACTGTCGTTGATTGCCGAGAGGGTAGGGGCGTTGTGGTTGACAGTGCCGTACTTACAGGCAAACTGAAGGTTCAACTGGATAGTATGCCTGAGGGCGCACCGGTTATTGTGAATCGTAGTGAGGTCCGTATCGTAAAGAAGCATAGGCATAACAATGAGGACTGACCAAATTATTACTTTGATAAAAAAGTACTTGCATTTTGTATAGTACAATGTTATATTATAAGTAATTAAGGACGGAGTATCTTAATGAATACATATTAGGAGGTAATTCGTAATGGCATACGCAATTTCAGACGATTGCATCGCTTGTGGTGCTTGTGCAGCTGAATGCCCGGTTGGTGCTATTTCAGAGGGTGACGGTAAGTTTGTTATCGACGCTGATGCTTGCATCGAGTGTGGTGCATGTGAAGGTGCTTGCCCGGTAGGTGCTCCTGCTCAGGCATAATTTCACTTGTATATACACCATTGGCTTCCCAGTCAGTGGTGTATTTTTTTGTTTTGGTTATACTATATTGTAGGTGATGACTTATGATAAGATATAAAATTTCCGGTATGAGCTGTGCGGCGTGCTCTGCCAGAGTGGAACAGGCTGTTAGTACAGTTGAGGGAGTATCCGATTGTACAGTTAATTTGCTTACCAATTCTATGGAGGTTGAGGGAACCGCAACACCCGATGCTGTAATCAGCGCAGTATCTAAGGCAGGCTATGGGGCGTCAATTATGAATGATGACTATGATGTTGCATCACAGCTTGACGATACCGAAACCGCGCCTATGGTTAGACGGTTGATAGTATCGCTTGTGTTTTTGATACCTTTGATGTACATTTCAATGGGGCACAGTATGTGGGGGTGGCCGTTACCCGACTTTTTTGAAAAATCCCTAACCGGCGGGATTACCCAAGGATTACTTGCGTTGGTTATTATGATTATTAATAGCTACTTCTTTATTAGTGGTTTTAAGGGGCTTGTTCATAGGTCACCTAATATGGACACTTTGGTTGCTATTGGCAGTGGAGCCTCCTTTGGGTATAGTGTATATTCCTTGGCAATGCATTCGGGACATCACTTGTATTTTGAATCAGCAGCTATGATATTGGTGCTGATTACTGTAGGCAAGATTCTTGAGTCGTATTCTAAAGGAAAGACCACAAATGC